>NZ_JANSHQ010000281.1:0-17374 GCF_047461715.1 Synechococcus sp. R8-2
GCCAAGATCAACAGCGGGATCCCCAGCCCCAGCGATCTGGCTCGGGCAGGAACATCGGCTTGCCCAAAAGAGCGCACCACCAACCCAGCCCCCAGCAGGAGAGACAAAGCCAGAGCTCCCCCCAAGAAGGGCCTTAGAGCAGGCCTGTGCAACCATTGATCAAGTGTCGGAAAGTTGGCCAGAACGTCGATAGGAGAACTGGGGCGAGCAGTTGTAGGCAGAGGGGTCGGGATCCCGTCTTGGGAAGGGGCATGGCCAACCGAGGCCTGGCTTGGAGCCGCTTCTGGCCAGCGCTCTTTCTGAATTTTGGGAACCGGTGCCCCCAGAGTTTTAACTTTGCGAAAATCGGAGTTGTGGTCGGGATCCACAACAGGTTTTTGGGCCTCCAGCACCTTGATCTCAGAAATCTTGGTGCCCGGTAATACAATCTGCGTGGCATCGGCACTGCTTTCCCCAGAGGACAAGTAGAAGACTTTTTTCCACTGCGGCTGTGTTTCCCCCTGAAGCCGACCGTACACCACCAGTTGGCTAACTCCCTGCACAGGCAAGCCCCCCAATTGGCTGGCAACTCGATGCAACACCATAGAGCGGCTAAACATCCCCTGCCGTGGGAGATCCACCATGAGGTAAAGGACATCTTGCTTCAGGGCCGAACGGGTTGGCAGGGGGGCCAGGGCCTTCTGCAGAGCCTTGATCAGGGTTTCCACGCTGCGAGCAGCAGATGAGCCAGCCATAAAGTTAGAGTTCGCAAAGTTAAGTTAGAGAGTGAAAAAATGGTCTTGTAACAACTCCAATCCAAGAGGGATCCACTTCTCTCGGCAAAAACGAGTACCCCCTCGCCAGAAGTCAAGGCCTCTGACCTCATCTTGCTGCCTCATTGTGCTCAATCTGCCGGAGTCCGTCAATATACTGAAAGAGCCTGTTACAAACGGGGCTGCCGGCCCATTCTGGGACGGAAGAGGTGGGTGTGGTCAGGGCTGTAGAGCCGCGAGCGGGCAGATCTGGAGCTTGACAAGCCTTTCAAGGCAGGGCTGACGAGATAGAGCACTGTGCGTTCTAAGCCGGCTTGCCGGGTGAGGGCGGCCATCTCGGCCAGGGATCCCAGCCAGATCTGTTCGTCCGGCCAACCCAAGCGATAACAAACGGCAACCGGGGTATCGGCGGGGTAGTGAGCCAGCAGATCTGCCTGCGCTTGTTCTACGTGGCGGGCGCTCAGATATAGACACAAAGAGGCGCGGTGGGCTGCCAGACTGGCCAGGGCTTCTGCTTCCGGTACCTGGGTGCGACCGCTGGCGCGGGTGAGGATAATCGTCTGTACCAACTTGGGTATGGTCAACTCCACCTGCAAACGGGCGGCTGCCAATTGAAAGGCGCTTACTCCCGGCACGATCTCAAAAGGGATCCCTGCCTCCGCCAGCCGGATCAGCAGCTCGTGCAGAGCGCCGTAAAGGCAGGGATCCCCATCCTGCAGCCGCACCACCCGCCGCCCCGCCTTGACCCGTTCCACAATTTGCGGCAGCAGCGTTTCCAGCGTGAAGGAGCGGGTGTCAATGGCCTCAACCCCAGGGCGACAATGGGCCAGCACTCCCTCTGGCACCAAAGAACCTGTGTAGAACACTACATCGGCTTCCGCCAGCAGTCTTTGCCCCCGCAGGGTAATCAGCTCCGGATCCCCGGGGCCAGCCCCGACAATGTAGACAGGCCACGACGTCGGTTCGCGCATTTGCTTGCTTCCTACCCCTTCAAGGGCCTCTTTGAAGATCCCTTTTCCAAAGTCTTTTCAAACTGGATTCCAAGGGAACTTATCTGGAGGCTCAAGCATGCAAGATCACGACAGGCACTCGCATCCCATCTTAAGGTACGTTCGGGAAGACTATTATCCCTACGTTGTTTTACCCCAGCCGATTGCTCTCCTCTTGAGGGGGCCAGATCTCCCACCTTGCCCGCCGGAGCCTGAGCCGCCACAGATGCCTGCCCGTCCGCTGGAGCCGGAGCCGCCACAGATGCCGGAGCGCCCAACGGAACCTGAACTACCTCGAATGCCGGAACGCCCTGTTAGGCCAAATCTACCCGAGCTACCCCAGCCTTTGATGGGCAAGCTGCAATCGGCATGGGCAACTGGTGCTGGTGTTGCTGTGCTCATTACCTTGATTATTGCGGAGGCTCCAGAATTGGTTGTTTTAGCAGGTATTGTCGGTATTGCAGCGCTAGCACGTTTTCTCTACGAATCATGGACATACGAGAAGCGAAAAGAAAAATATGAGAGAGAAAGAGCAGAAAAAATATGGAAACATGAAGAAGCTCTGCGTTGCTGGGAAGCGGAATGCAAAGCCCTTGAACAAGCCCACCAGGAAAAACTGAATAAATATTACGAAGAGGTTTGTTTGTGGCAAGTAAGATGTGAAGAGATCCGGAGAGTTCATCAACAGAAATATGAGAAAGTTCTGCGACGGTGGGAAGCAGAATGTGAAGCTCTTATACAAGCTTACCAAGAAAGATTGAGAGAACATCAAGAGGCCCTCCGGCAGTGGGAAGCAGAGCGCGAAGATCTAAAAAAAATCCATGAAGAAAACCTGAGGAGGTACCAAGAGACCGACCTGCGCCGGTGGCAGGAAGAGTGTACGTCCATCAGAAGAAGGCATTGGGAGAAATATCAGGAAGCTCTACGGCAGTGGGAAGCAGAGTGCGAAGCCATTGAAAGAGAACACCGAGATCAGGCTATGGAGCTTATTGCTAATCAAAGGGTCCAGTATCCTGATACAGTTTCTGATGCTCGCTGCGGAAGATTTGATAACTTCCTTCGAAATGCTTTGATGAGACAATTGGAAAGTCTAGAGAGAGATAGCTTTAAAGTTACTCTGCTTCCAGAGAGGTCAGCTGTTAGCATAGAGCAGTCTAGTGTCCGGTGCTATACCCCTGATATCGCAATGCAGGTATCTAGAGATGGAAAAAGATCACTCGTTTTACTCATTGACATTGAAATTGATGAGCCATGGTTTCTTGAAGGTAATCTGTGTAGGCCAGCCCATACTGTGAATGATCCTAAGCAAAGTAAGCGTGATGCTTATCTAGCGGATAGAGGCTGGGTTGTAGTTCGGTTCTCAGAACGGCAAGTTTATGAAGAAAGTGAAAAGTGCATTAATCTCATCTTTTGCTTGGTTTCAGGTGTCTTGGGTGCATTAGATTCTAAACAGCCAGACTTATCATTTTCATTTCCAACGGACCACAAGAGATGGGGTGATCAAAGTGCTCTTAGTGAACCTAGATTTCTTCCTCCCTACTTTTAATTCCCAAGGTTGAGACTGGCCCTACCGGGATTGAATTGAGCTAACGCGCTGGTCCGAGACGCTGCTGCAAGATTTGTGCGGCCAGCAACACATCCAGGGGGGTGGTTAGCTTCAGATTGGATTCCTCCCCTTCGACGATGTAGACTGGCCAACCCAGCTTCTCGAATAGGGCTGCATCATCGGTTACCTGCCAACCCTGGGCCAGAGCCTCCCGATGGGCTTGCCATAGCATCGACAGGCGAAACCCCTGCGGCGTTTGCGCTGCCCACAGCCGGCTGCGTTCTGGGGTTGACCGAATTTGGATCCCTTTTGGGCCTGCCTCAGCGACTTTAATCGTGTCCTTGACAGGGATCCCCGCGATGAGACCATCCACCTGCTGCAAAGCAGCACTACAGCGATCGAACAACTTAGGGGTAGCTAGGCAGCGGGCCCCATCGTGGATCAACACCCGCTCTACTGTTCCCAGGTTATAGAGATACTCAACCCCCCTGTAAACCGACTCCTGCCGCGTCGCCCCCCCTTGTAAAAGCTGCACCGGCGTGGACAGATCCATTGCCGCCAGGATCTGCTCGATGGCCGGCCAATCGCCGGGTTGGGAGAGAATGCCGATCCACTCGATGGAGCTGGCTCGATCCGCAGCCTGCAACGTCCAAGCCAAAATCGGCTGACCCAAGAGCGGCAGCAACAGCTTGTTGACCGCAGCCCCCATTCGCTTGCCGCTGCCAGCCGCCGGGATCAGAAGGTGCATGGGATCCAAAAGTGCATCCAACCGGATCCCAGTGTACTGCTCAACCTTCCAACTCTCCCGAAGCAGTGACAAAGTCAGGGTAGGCAATGTTGCCGTGCTCGCCAATATCCAAGCCGGCCAACTCTTCTTCTGCCGAGACGCGCAGACCGATGGTGCCCTTCAAAATCAAAAACAAAGCCAGACAACAGATAAAAGACCATCCTCCCAGGGCAATAACCCCCAGAATCTGTACCGGCAACACCGCCCAAGTCACCCCCGCTTCCGCATGGGCAAACCACGGGATCCCTGCAGCAATGACCCCCCAAGCGCCGCACACCCCATGTACCGACACCGCCCCCACCGGGTCATCCACCTTCAAGGTGCCCTCGATAAACAGCACCGACAACACCACCAACACCCCGGCCACCGAGCCGATAAGGATTGCCCCCAAAGGATGAACAGTGTTGCAAGGAGCAGTAATGCCCACCAGCCCCGCCAGTGTCCCATTGGCTGCAAACGTCATGTCCGGCTTGGTAAAAATGGCCCAGGAAGTACAGAGAGCGCCGATGGCTCCTGCCGCCCCGGCCAAATAGGTATTGAAAGCAATCCAGCCAATATCAGGAATCGCTGCCGTTGTAGAGCCGGCATTAAAGCCAATCCAGCCCAGCCACAGGATCAACGCCCCCAACATGCCCAAGGGTAAGCTATGCCCGGGAATAGCCCGCGGCTCCCCATTGGGACCATACTTGCCCAAGCGCGGCCCCAACACCAAAGTTCCCGCAAAAGCTGCAGCCCCACCCACCAAGTGCACCACCCCCGACCCGGCAAAGTCAATGTAGCCCAGGTTTTCCAGCCAGCCGGCTGTACCACCGTTGTAGTCGGCAAACAGGCCATTCCAGGCCCAGCCCCCGGAAATCGGGTAGATCGCCCCAGAGATGACGATGGAGTAAATCAAATAAGCCAAAAAGCGGGTGCGTTCCGCCATTGCCCCGGAGACAATGGTGGCAGCGGTGGCGGCAAACACCAGTTGGAAACAGAAGAACGTGAAAGGCCAAGCATCGTTTTGACTGCCGGCTTCAGCTCCCTGTTGCCAGTTGAAAAAAAACCAGTTGGTGCCCAAAAAACCGGCCACATGGGATCCGAACATCAGCCCAAACCCCAAAAACCAAAAAGCGCAGGCCCCGAAGCAGAAGTCCATCAGGTTCTTCAGGACAATGTTGGTAGCATTTTTAGCCCGCGTGAAGCCCGCCTCCACCATGGCAAAGCCCGCCTGCATGAAAAACACCAGCGCCCCGGCCACCGTTGTCCAGACGATGTCGGCATGGTATTGCTGAGTTTTCAGTAAGGTTTGTAGCTCAGCCCAAGCCTCGGGTGGGAGAGCCTGTTCCAGAGCCGTGAGATCCGTCTGGGCCAGAGCAGGCGGGGCAACCAAACTTCCCAACCCCAGCAAAGCTCCAACCCCCAGCAGGACTTTCCCCCCTGTCCTCAAACCCAAAAGGATCCCCTGCCGAAGACGAGAGAAAACAGTCTCACCTATCTGACTTTTCATCTCGATTCCAAGTCCCACACCTCGATTTTGAGCTATTTCTCCCCTCCTACCCGTAACCACCTACACCAATGCCACCAAATACATCAGCAAGCCATAAAAGAGAGGGCCAGCCCTGACCCTCCCTTTTGATGCTCATTTGATGCTCAGTTCAGCAATGCTCCGATCCGGCAACCCCAGGTCAGACCGAGCACAACGGCTCAAGATTGCTCCGAATCGGTGGCAGCAGTAACGAAGTCGGGGTAGGCCACGTTGCCATGCTCGCCCACATCCAAACCGGCGATCTCTTCCTCGGCGCTGGTGCGCAGGCCGGTTACAGCCTTGAGGATAAAGAACAGGATCAAGCAGGTAATAAAGGGCCAGAGGAAGTAGGCCAGAGCGCCCACCACTTGTACCCCAAATTGGGCCCAGGTGACCTCTTCAGCATAGTTGGCATTGGCAAAGAAGGGGATCCCTGCTGCCAACACCCCCCAGATACCACAGGTGCCGTGTACCGAAATCGCGCCCACCGGGTCATCAATTTTCAGCACCGTATCCAGGATCACCACCGAAATCACCACCAGAATCCCGGCCACCGAGCCGATGATCAGAGCACCCAAAGGATGGACGCTATCGCAAGGGGCAGTGATCCCCACCAAGCCGGCCAGGACACCGTTGGCGGCAAAGGTCATATCCGGCTTGCCAAAATGAACCCAAGAGGTGAACATCGCCCCAATTGCTCCAGCCGAAGCTGCCAGCAGCGTATTCATGGCAATCCAGCCAATATCGACAGAGGCTGCAGTGGTGGAACCGGCATTAAACCCGATCCAGCCCAAGGCGAGGATAAACACCCCCAACATCCCCAGCGGCAGGTTGTGGCCGGGAATAGCCCGCGGTTCTCCATTAGGGCCGTACTTGCCAATGCGAGGGCCAAGCGCGATCGCACCTGCCAAGGCCGCAGCGCCCCCTACCAAATGCACCACCCCCGACCCGGCGTAGTCGATGTAGCCCAGATTTTCCAGCCAGCCGGCTGTGCCGCCGTTGTAGTCGCCGAACAGCCCGTTCCAGGCCCAACCCCCAGAGATGGGGTAGATTAGCCCAGAAATAACGATGGAGTAGATCAAGTAGGCCAAGAACTTGGTGCGCTCTGCCATGGCTCCGGAAACAATGGTGGCGGCAGTGGCGGCAAACACCATCTGGAAGACAAAGAAAGTAAAGGGCCAGCCATCTGCCTCGTAAGCCTGCTGCCAGCCAAAAGCAAACCAGTCAGTGCCGAAGAAGCCAGCACTTTTGCCGAACATGAGGCCAAACCCGATGAACCAGAAGGCGCAACAGCCCATGCAGAAGTCCATCAAGTTCTTCATCATGATGTTGGCGGCGTTCTTGGCGCGGGTAAAGCCCGTCTCTACCATGGCGAACCCCGCCTGCATGAAGAACACCAAGGCTGCTGCCACGATCGTCCAAACAACGTCAGCGTGTTTCTGAACTTCCTCGGCCTCTTGAGCAAAGGCAGTTCCCTGGCCGAATAGAAAAACCAGCGCAGCCATTAGAGCGGCAGTCAGACTCCACTTGGCCGGTCGCCAAAGCCACTGGGGCACCTGGCTCTTGAGGTTTTGGATCATTGTCGTACTCATGCTTTTCGACTCACCTAAAGTGACAGTACTTCTCGCAACACATTACCCGAAAAGTAGGGCAAGAACACCTCATCAGATATACAGCAAAAGAGACATGAAGCAAACTCACACGAGGCTCAGGCCGGGCAACCCAAACCCTGAACGTGATCCCTTCTCATAGGGCATCTTGGTTGAGTTCGCCAGTGCGGATGCGGATGGTTTTTTCGACGGGGCTGATGAAAATCTTGCCGTCCCCAATTTCGCCGGTGCGAGCCGCTGCAATCAGCTTCTCCACCACCGTATCCACCAGGTCATCTTCGACCACGATCTCCACTTTCAGCTTTTGTAGGAACTCTACCGTGTACTCGGATCCCCGGTAACGCTCGGTTTGTCCCTTTTGCCGGCCAAAACCCCGTACTTCACTTACGGTCATGCCGACAATCCCGGCATTGACCAAAGCAATTTTGACCTCATCCAACTTAAATGGCCGGATCACGGCCTCGATTTTTTTCATCTGCCTCCTGCACCCTGAACAGTTCCGCTAATTTCTAACACTACCAACACCTGTGAATTGTAAAAACAGATACATTTTTTATCTCCTACTGAAGATGCTTACCACTCTGGGTTGGCTCCCGTCAAGACTGGAAGGTCAAGCTTAAGCTACCCTAACGGGAGGAAGCCTCCGATGGGGTCTCACCAACATCCACGGGCGGCTGAGGGCTAAGAGAGGCCAAGCTGGCTGTAATGAGCGCTACCGCAAGCCACCACAGCATTTGTACCTGTGGACGATACCAGATGGTATCCACCAAGCCGTGGACCATCATGCCGGTGCAAGCGGCCAAGCCCGCTGCCACCCACAGACCCTGGGGATCCCGCAAGTTGAGCAAAGTTTTCCAGCATCTCCAGCCGTGATCCCAGAGCACCAAGAGGAACCAGGCGAAAGTTAAGGAGCCGATGAAGCCAGTCTCTACGGTGAGCTGCAGCGGCACTGAATAGGCTCCAAGGGCGCTGAAGTTGCCTCGTTGGTAGAGGGGATAGACGCGGTTAAAGGCAACATTACCGGGGCCGATCCCCAAGATGGGAAAGTCGCGGATCATCTCCAGCACCGCCGCCCAGACATTGAGGCGAAAGTTGTTGCTGGTATCCAACCGCCCCCAAAAAAGGCTCTGCACCCGCAGCCGCAGGGAGCGTACCGTCAGGATCCCGAGCAACAGAGCAGCCCCCCCTCCGCCCAACAGGGCCGGCAAGGCCCAACGCCGCCAGCGGGCTGGCAAATCGACAGAATGCCACTGTGCCAACAGCACGACCATCAGGGTGAGCATGGCCAGCCCCCCAATCCAGGCGCCACGACTGTAGGTGAGCAACAGGCAAATCAGGTTCACCGCCGTCGTAAACCCGGCCAGGAGTTTCGCTCCCCAACTGGGCCAAATCCAAGTGGCGGCCAGCCCCAGAGGAATGACCGGGATCAAGTAGCCCCCATACAGATTTGGATTGCGCAGATAGCTGTACACCCGCGTCAGACCCGCCAAACCCGACTCCGGATCCACCCAGGTGGCCAGTTCCGCTGCCCCATATAAGTATTGCCGCAGGCCATGGATCCCCATCACCAAGCTGACCAAAAGCAGGGATCCAACGATCCCATCTCGGAATTGGGGTTTGCGCAGCAGACGATGCAACAACAGATAACCAGCCAGGTAGAGAGTCAACTTCAGCCAGCCATCCCGTGCTGCGTAGGCAACCGGAGAGAGAATCGTTGCCAAGGTGGCAATTCCCCAGAAAAGGACCAGGGGCAGATGCAGCGGCAGCCCAATCGGCATTTCCACCAAAGCGCACAGGCCCACCAGAGCAGCCATAGCCAGCAAAATCAGGCCCAGGATGCCGGTGGAGCTTTGTGCAGAGAAAATCCAGTAGAGCAGCACTAGCCCCAGGCCAATCCGGTCGGAAGTTTGAACCAATATGCTGCTCTTCCCCCAACTTTGCAGGGATCCCAATAGACGACCCAAAAGGCTTCCCTGCCACCAAGCCTTGATGGGAAAATCGCGCAGCAGAAAACCGTGCCACCGTTGCGTTGCTCGTTCCATAACCCTCCGGAGCCTGTTGGGCACAAGTTCATACGCCCCAAGTCACCTTCCGATTGCGTCGGTGGGACGAAGTTCTAGCTTATATCCCCAGAGGCAAGGAGACAACGAAGAAGAGCGCAACCTCTTATCGCGCCAGCCGGACAAAGTACCCCTCAACAAAAACAAAGAACCGGCTGACTCACAAGACTCTACAAGACAAAAGGCATCGAAGAGTTATCAAAGTTGGGTTTTCAATCTTAAGAACAAGTCTCTGTAAAAAGCAAAGAAGAACAGCAGGAAAAACTACAAAAAGCTCTATCTCAATCTTCAATCAAATGTTGGATTGCCGCAATCGAAGATCTCCTGACCTACCACAGACCGATTCTCAAAAGATTCTTCAGGCAACACAGGCTAACACTTGACCTTGAGATCCTCTTTCACCTTCGGCATTAGGAGAAGGGATTTGATCGCCTAAGCGGGATCCAGACCAACCTTCCTTGGCTCTAACTGCGTTCTGGGAATTGGAGTTGGAATAGTGAATCTGAATACGAGTAGGACGGCCCAGACCCAGGGCGGATCCCATGCAACGGGCTAAGATTTGCACCTTAAACTCAAACTCGCCAATGCCATCCATAATCTTTAACCCTGCAGTCTCTGCTCCTAATTCAACTGTAGGAGAAGGTCTACGAAACCTCTTCAGTGGGAATACAGAACTTTTTGAGCTGCGGAGACTTCTGGATTATGAAAGTTATGTAAAGATGCCTTTGTTTTCGCCAGACAGGGCGAGTACTTGACCTATTCTTAAACAACTTGAGTCAAGCTGGGCTCGGTATCTTCACTTGGACTGACTCCCTCCACCAAGTTGAGCAGGGATCCCAGCCAAACCGCTTAGACAAGGGGAACTGACCTACGCAAAATGGAGGAAGTAGGGGAAAAGCATCTCGTAAATCACTCGGTCGAAGCGTGCCCGTTTACCTGTACTGGGGAGATGACACCTATCGCCTGATGCAGGCGGTGCAGCAGTTGCGCGACCAAGTGCTGGATCCCCACTGGGCTGCTTTTAACTACGATCGCCTGCCGCCGGAATCCACGATTGCCGGGCTCAACCAAGCCATGACCCCGCCGCTGGGATCCACCGCCCGCTTGGTTTGGCTGGAAGAGACAACACTCACCCAACATTGCCCGGAAGATCTGTGGGAAGAAGTGGAGCGAACCTTGGCCCAGTTACCCCCTACCACCCATCTGCTCTTGACCACCAGCAGCAAACCGGATGGGCGCCTGAAATCCACCAAAATCCTCAAAAAAACGGCCATTGTCCGCGAGTTTTCGCAACTGGCCCCTTGGGATGAAGAGGGCATTCTCCAGCAGGTGCAGCGGGAAGCCCAACAACGGAATCTGGCCCTCAGCCCGGCAGCCGCCCAGAAATTGGCCGAGGCGGTGGGCAATGACTCCCGTCGCTTGGCGATGGAATTGGAAAAGCTGGCCCTGTTTACGGCAGGTCAACAGGATCCCATTTCTCCTGAACAAGTCGAGGCGTTAGTTCCCGCCAGCGCCTACAACAGCTTTCAATTGGCGGGATCCCTGCGCAAAGGGAATCTGGAACAAGCCCTACGCATCTTGACCCATCTGCTGGATCACAACGAGCCGGCCCTGAGGATTCTGGCGGTGTTGGTAGGCCAATTTCGCACCTGGCTATGGGTGCGGCTGCTGCTGGATCAGGGAGAACGGGATCCCAAAGTCATCGCCCAGAAAGCAGAAATCGGGAATCCCAACCGGGTTTACTTTCTGCAAAAAGAGGTGGGATCCCTGAAGACCACAGCTTTACTGAAAGCAATGCAGCAGCTTTTGCAATTGGAATACAACCTCAAGCAAGGACAGCCGGAACGAGATGCCTTTCAAGAAGCGCTGATCCAAATCGTGGCTATATTGGGTGAAGGCCGAGCTCAGAGCAAGTAGAGCAGAATAAACAGCACAACCCAAACCCCATCCACAAAGTGCCAGTAGATCTCAGCAGCTTCGACGCCAAAATGATGTTGAGCGCTGTAGTGGCCGGGTTTAAAGGAGCGCCAGAGCACCGCCAGAATAAACAGCAACCCTGCCAGCACGTGAAGACCATGAAACCCCGTTAAAACATAGAAGGTGCTGGCAAACAAATTGGTGGTGAGGCCAAACTCCAGGTTGCTGTACTCATAGAGTTGCCCTGCCAGGAAAACCGCCCCCATCAGCGCTGTGAGGGCAAACCACAGCCGCAGACCCCTGACATCATCGGCCTTGATGGCCGACCCAGCTTTGTGAATGACGAAGCTGCTGGAGAGCAAAATCACCGTGTTGATCCCAGGCAAAAGCAATTCCCGCTCTGGGGTTCCCTCCGGCGGCCACACCGGGGCGGTGAGGCTATAGGCCAGGTAGGCCATGAACAGCCCCAAAAATAGGCAGCCTTCTGCCACCAAAAACATCAAGATGCCAAAGACGCGATGATCCGGGTGCTCAGCATGGGCAGTGTGGGCCCTTGAGTGGCCAACCATCAGCGTTTCAGAGGCAAGGGATCCTTGCATATTCCTTTCCACCTAAATTCCTGAATTCCTGAGACTTCTTGAGGCTGTACAAGCAGCCCAGCCAAGACTGGAATACCCAGTGAGCAGGGGATCAGCCGCCCACCGGGCATCCGGCCTGCTAAGAAGAAGTAGGCTCCGCTTCTGCCAGCGCCAGCTCCCGCAAGCTCTGCAACTGAGCAGCAAAGTAGTCCAGCGTCTCTTTGCTGTGCAAGCCGTAGTCGTAGGGGCCAGTTAGCAGAATGGGATCCCCATAAAAGTTGTGATGGGGCGGGGGAGAAGAAGTTGTCCACTCCAGTGTCAGGGCCTGCCAAGGATTATCCCCAGCTTTTGGCCCGGCCACCCAGGAGTAGATGGCGTTAACCAAAAAGGGCAGGGTGGAAATGGCCAGAACAAAGGCCCCCACCGAGCTGATCCAGTTGAGGTCGGCAAATTGGGGATCGTACTGGGCCACCCGGCGGGGCATCCCCATCAGGCCCAGCTTGTGCATCGGCAAGAAGCACATGTTAAGGCCGACAAAGGTCAACACAAAGTGCACCCGCCCCCAAAACTCGTTCAGCAGCCGCCCCGTCATCTTGGGGAACCAGTGGTAGATGCCGGCATAGATTCCAAAGACGCTGCCGCCAAACAACACGTAGTGTAGGTGGGCCACCACAAAGTAGGTGTCGTGAACGTGGATATCCAGAGGCACCGAGGCGAGGATAATCCCGCCCAAGCCGCCGATCACAAACATCGAGACAAAACCCATGCCAAACAGCATGGCCGAGCGGAAGTGGATCTTGCCGCCCCACAAAGTGGCCAGCCAGCTAAACACCTTGATCCCAGTGGGAACGGCAATGGCCATGGTGGCGATCATGAAGAACACCCGCATCCAGTCAGGGGTGCCACTGGTGAACATGTGGTGAGCCCAGACGATCAACCCCAAAAAGCAGATGGCCAAGCTGGAGTAGGCGATGGCCTTGTAGGCAAAGATGGGCTTGCGGGCATGCACCGGCAAAATCTCGGAGATCATGCCAAAGACCGGCAAGATCATGATGTACACCGCCGGGTGGGAGTAGAACCAGAACATGTGCTGGTAGACCACCGGATCCCCGCCGCCGCTGGGGTTGAAAAAGGCCGTACCCGCCAACAGGTCAAAGCTAAGCAAAATCAATGCACCGGCCAGAACCGGTGTTGCAATGAGGGTAAGAATAGACGCTGCCAGCATGGCCCAGCAAAACAGCGGCATGTCTTCCATCTTCATGCCGGGCATGCGCATCTTCAGGATGGTGGTGATGAAGTTAACCGCCGCCAGGATGGAGGAGGTTCCTGCCAGCAAAATGCTCAGGATCCAGAGTTCTTCGCCCACTTTGCCGCTGATCAAGCTGAGAGGGGGGTAGGAAGTCCAGCCGGCAGCCGGAGCCTCTATGAACAGGCTGGCCAAAAGCAGGATCCCTGTGGGCGGAACCAGCCAAAAGGCCACTGCATTCAGCTTGGGGAAGGCCATATCCCGCGCCCCGATCATCAGCGGTACCAGGTAGTTGCCAAAGCCCCCCACCAAAGCAGGCACGATCCACAAAAAGATCATGATCGTGGCGTGCAGGGTAAAGGCGCCGTTGTACCGCTCAAAGCCGAGAAAGTCCGCCTCCGGGGTAGCCAGCTCTGCCCTTACTGCCGTCGCCAGCGCCCCTCCCACCAAGTAGAAGAAAAAGGTGGTCACCAAGTACTGGATCCCGATGACCTTGTGATCGGTGGAGAAGGTAAAGAAGCGCCACCAAGGCTCAGCAGGAAGTTCAAGTTCAACCTTCGGTGCAGTAACAAGTCTCGGATTGTCTTGTAGCTGGGTCATTGCCAAAAAGCTCCCGTGTCGCGTCGGCAGAATGTTGTTCCCACAAGCGCAGGCCAAAGGGGCGTCAGGGATCCCAGCTAGCCTGCGGAAGGAAGGGATCCAGAATGGGACTGGAGAGACTTCAAATCTGAGGGGGAGACGCCCAAACGCTGGTGGTGGACATGGGCAAAGGCAGACTCGGCCTCAGGGGAGCCTGGCCGAGGAGAGGGATGGACTGGCGAGAAATCTGAAACGAGGGCCAAGGTGCTGCCCTCGCCACGGGCGGCCAAAACTTGCTCCTGCTGCCAGCGCTCGAAGTCTTCCGGCGTATCCACAAACAATTGCCCTGCCATCACCCCATGATAGGGGCCGCACAGCTCTGCGCAGACAATGGGGTACTGCCCCAGTTGGGTAGGCACAAACTCCAGGTGGGTCTCTCGGCCCGGGATCACATCCTGCTTGAGGCGAAACTGCGGCACCCAGAAGGCATGGTTCACATCCAGAGCCGTCATATCCAAGCGCACCCGCTTGTTTAGAGGAAGGTGCAGCTCGCTGGCCACCAGGCCGGAATCCGGGTAGGTGAACATCCAAGCATATTGCATGCCCTGAACTTGGACGACCAGATCCGGCTGGCCCATTTCCTTCCCGGGTAGCACTACAGGGGTATAAGCGTAGCCGGGATCCCCCGCCTCAGCTTCGTGGGAAGACTCCATCGCCATGGCTGCGTGGATGTGCCCGCCGACATCAGCACCCCCGTAGATGGCCTGGTAAACATCCAAGCTGGCCAAGCCCAACCAAAGAATGATCACCGCCGGCACCGCCGTCCACACGATCTCCAGCAGCACATTGCCGTGGCTGGGATCCCCGTCGCCTTTGTCGCCTCGCCGCTTGCGGTAGCGGACAATACAGTAGAGAAGTACACCCTGTACCACCAAAAAGATCCCTGTGGCAATGGTTATGGTGCTGTTAAAGAGGCTGTCGAACAAGGGGGCTGATTCGGCAGCAGATTCGGGAAGCAGATGGTGGTTTTGCCCGTACCAAAGGCTGGCAAGGGTCAGGAGGATCCCCATACCCACCAAGATGATGTTGCTAATCGCACTCACGACTGCTTTTCCCCAATACAAAGAGCGTCCATCCTAGCAGATAATCTGCTCACAGCGTCTGCAAACTACCTTGCTCAACTTAATCCGTCGTTTTTTACTGTTGCCGTTTTTTATTTTTGTTTGCATTGTTTATGGAGTTTACAAAGTTTTCCGATTGTAGAGTCTGCTTCGCTGCGCACGGCTTCTCCACTAGTATCAGATAGTAGTCTGCGGGAGAGAGAAACCCTGCAGGCTTATGGATCTCTTCAGGATCTTTCAGGGTGAGCAGTGACGAGGCGGAGCTTTGGTTCCGAGATTTTCGGCAGACCTGTGTAAGGGCGGTACCACATTGAAGGCTGGCTCTGGTTGAGGGTCATCTCTCGAAGCTGAGATTTTTGCTGGCTGTAGACTGAGGTAGGGTGGGATAACCCCGCAATTGGGCTGGTTTGGACAGGTTTTCTCTCTTTAATCTCTGCTTCTGTTTAATCTCTGCTTCGCTTTCCCCAATGTCTTCTCCCCATTCACTGGCGACCTTGCTATCTGATCCAGGGGATCCCTTGCCGATCCAGACTCCATCAACGGTCTCGGAATTGGCCGGAATCTTAAAGGAGTGCCAAGGGCGGAAAGTGCTGCCGCTGGGGCAGGGGAGCAAGTGGGGCTGGGCCCACTCTGTGGAGCCGGTGGATCTGGTTCTCAGCACACGTGGCTTACGCCGGCTCATCGACCATGCGGCTGCTGATCTCACCGTCACGGTGGAAGCTGGCATGACTTTGGCGGAACTGCAACACATCTTGGCCGAGCGGGGGCAATGGTGGCCGGTGGATCCCCTCTATCCGGAGCGGGCTACCCTGGGGGGCATTATCGCCACTGCCGATACGGGTTCTCTGCGCTGGCGTTACGGCGGGATCCGCGACTTGCTGCTGGGCATAGCCTGGGTGCGGGCGGATGGGGAAGTGGCCAAAGCGGGCGGGCGGGTTGTCAAGAATGTTGCTGGCTATGACCTGATGAAGCTGTTCACCGGATCCTTGGGCAGCCTAGGAATTTTGACCCAGGTGAGCCTACGGCTTTACCCCTTGCCGGCAGCTCAGTCTACTTTGCTGGCTACAGGATCCCTGCCGGAGCTGGAGGTTTTGTGTCGGCAGGTGCTGACCGGCCCGGTTAACCCTGTGGGGGTGGATCTCTGGCTAAGGGCAGAGGGATCCCAAGTTTGGCTCAGCTTTCACGGCTCGGAGCGGGCGATTGCCCAGCAGATGGCCCAAACGCGGCGGCTGGCCCCTGCAGGGCTGACTTTGCAGGAAGTGAATCCCGACTCTCTGCCCCTGCCTCAACCCGGCTCAGGGGCGGTGCTGGCCAAGTTCGGGTGCCTGCCCAATCAGAGCCTGGCAACATTGGAGCAGTTTCAAACCCTATTCCCTGGGGCTCAGGTGCAACTGCACCGAGGCTGTGGGCTAGGGCGGGCTTGGCTGGTTCAGCCAGAAGTGGGATCCCTGATGCAACTGCAGCGCTACCTCAAGTCTGCGGGCGGATTTCTCCTGCTTCTGGAGGCGCCGCCGGCTCTGAAGAAGGCTCTTGCCCATGACTTTGGCCCGGTTGCCAGCCTAATGCGCAAGCTGAAGCAGCAATTTGACCCTGCCGGCACCTTCAGCCCCAGCTTGATATAGGCACTGCCCCTGTCACCGCTCCTTCCCCGGGATCCCTCTGGCCAAACGTCTTGTTCCGGTGCATGATAGATCTATAAGAAATTGAAACATTTCTTAACATCATTTCTCAGTATCTCAGCGTCAAAGCTAGGAGAGGGATCAGCATGAGCATCGAGTGGCAGCGGATACTCCGCGTTGGAGTGGGCTTTTGCCTTGGGCTGTTGATTGCGGTGGGCGGGGGATCCCTGACCTGGGCGCAACCTGCCCTGCCGGTGGTGCCGATGGAGTTGCCCCAGCCGCCTGTGCCGGTCTTGGACTTAGCGGATCAGTTGACCAGCAATCAGGAAGCTCAACTGGCCCAGCATCTGAACAAGTTAGAGCAAGACACCGGCTGGAAGCTGCGGGTGCTGACTCAGTTTGATCAAACTCCAGGCCGTCAGGTGAAAGAGTACTGGGGCTTGAATGAGCGCAGCGTTCTGATGGTGGCGGATCCCAGGGGGGGCAACTTGCTGGCGTTTAATGTAGGGGATGCTGTGCGCGAGATCTTGCCACGTACCTTTTGGATTGAGCTGCAATCTCGCTTTGGCAATCAATTCTACGTGCGGGAGCACGGCACCCACCGCGCCATCCTGGAGACCGTGGATGTTTTGGATCGCTGCTTTCATCAGGGAGGCTGCCGCGTGGTGCCCGGCCTGCCTCAGGAGCAGTGGATCCTAACGCTGGTGACCTCGATTTTGGGCGGGATTGTCTTCGGGTTTGCCGGCAAGCCCCGCCATGCGGAGGAGCTGTTTAACTGGCGTTGGGCCTTGCTCATTTCTCCCCTGTGGTTCATTCTGTTCGGGGCCTTCGGTATCGGGCCGGTGGTCACACGCACTCAGGATTGGATCCCGGTGTTGCGCAACGTCTTGGGGTTTCTGGCAGGGGCTTTGGTGATCTACCTAGCTCCCATTGCTCGCCCGGCAGTGGATCAGCAGTAGCTGACTCGTGAAGTCGGCTGGGCGTCCTTCCCTGCGAGCCCCAGTTCGCAGGGGACAAATGCTAGAATCGGTGAGCAGAAATTGCTGATGTAGCTCAGTTGGTA
>NZ_JANSHQ010000282.1:0-2029 GCF_047461715.1 Synechococcus sp. R8-2
GAAACCAAGGTGGGCAAAGACAAGGACACCGAACTGGGGGATCTGCTGGAAACCGACGACATTTCCCCAGAAGAGACCATGATGCGGGAAGCCCTGCATCGCGATCTACAGCAGTTGCTCTCGGATCTCACCAGCCGCGAGCGGGATGTGATCCGCATGCGTTTCGGCTTGGGGGATGGGCGCACCTATTCGCTGGCGGAAATCGGTCGCGCCTTGGATCTGTCGCGGGAACGGGTGCGGCAAATTGAGGCCAAAGCCCTGCAGAAGCTGCGTCAGCCGAAGCGGCGCAACCGCGTGCGAGATTACCTGGAAGCTATCAGCTAGTTCCGGCTTGCCCACTGGCTCCCCCGGCGTCCTACCCGTTTCCGCAGTCGGGCTGCTGCCCACTCCACTTCTGGGATCCGCAGGTAGAGAGCTCCGGCGGCGAACAAGCTTAGACCTAAACCCGCGGCCAGCCCGGCCCAAATGATGGCGGTGAGCAGGGGAGACCCCACAATCTCGTAGGAGCGCAGTTGGGTCCACAGCCAATGGCTCAGTCCCCCGGCCAGGACGGTGCTCCCCAGCAACGGCAGCAGGGCTTGTCCCATCTCCCGCCAAGGGATCCCTGGCAGGCGCTGGTGGAGGCGGATCCCCAGTCCGATCACGGCTATCAGGTTGACGCCGGCGGTGGCCAGGGCAATGCCCGGCGCTCCAAAAGCCTGCAAAAATAGAAAGTCCAGTAGGGCATTCAGGCCAATGGCCATGCTGCTGATGCGCAGAGGCGTAGCCCCATCCTCCAGGGCATAGAAGATCCGCACCAGCACATCCCGCAGCAGGTAACCGGTCATCCCCAGACCATAGGCCATGAGTAGGGCTGCCACCTCTTGTGTCACCTCCGGCGTAAAGCGCCCCCGCTGGTAGGCCACTTGGACAATGGGCTCGGCCAAAGCCACCAACAGCATCGACAGGGGCAGGGTCACAATTGCCGTAAGCATCAGCCCTTGGCGGATACGCTGGCGCAGCTCCGGCCAACGGGATCCATCCCCCGCCAACTGGGCATAGAGAGGCATCAAGGGCACCAGCACCATGTTGGAGAGGATCCCCAGCGGCGTTTGTACCAGAAGCTGGGCATATCCCAAGTTGCCGATGGTGCGATCCCCAGGTACGAAAGAGGCAAAAAACAGATCCACATAAACATTGATGTGGATCATCCCGGAGGAGATCACAGCCGGCAACATCAGCAAGCCCACCGCCCGTACCTGCGGGGATCCCCACTCAAAGCGCAGGCGCGGTCGCCCCAGCCCTAACCGCATCTGGAGCGGAACTTGGGCCAACCATTGGGCAATAGCCCCGATGAGCACGCCCCAGGCCAGCAAAGACGGGATCCCCGTCCATCCCAACGTGACCAGGATCCCGATCACTGCCAAGCTGGAGATCAGCGGGCTAAGGGCAGGCAAGGCGTAGTGTTCGGCAGCATTCAGCGCTCCAAAGCCGATGCCAATCCACCCCGAGAGCAAGGCCAAGGGGGCCATGATCCGCAGTTGCGC
This sequence comes from Synechococcus sp. R8-2, assembly GCF_047461715.1. Classification (NCBI taxonomy): domain Bacteria; kingdom Bacillati; phylum Cyanobacteriota; class Cyanophyceae; order Synechococcales; family Synechococcaceae; genus Synechococcus; species Synechococcus sp. R8-2. The sequence continues at coordinate 1,527 of NZ_JANSHQ010000282.1, forward strand.
AGCGGCCAGAGCATGGACTTCGGGGCTGGCTCCCGGCGCATTCAGGCGCACCACCCAGTCCGCTCCCCACCAAAGGCCCAAGCTGACCAGCAGGAGCAGGCAGCCTACCAAGGTGGAAATGGATTCCAGCCAGGCAGCCGCATCCTCCCTGTCCCGATCCCGCTGCTTTTTGAGGACACTGACGATGGCGCTATGAAAAGGGCCGTTGATCCCTCCCAGCAGAATCAACAGAAAACCGGGCAGGATGTAGGCTACCCCGAAGGCGCTGTACTCCGGCCCCGAGCCATACACTGCTGCAATCAAAGCTTGGCGAATAAAGCCTATGCCCTTACTGAGCAAGGTCGCCCCGGCCACCAAGCCCGCCACCGACATCAACGAACGGGATGGCCCTGCTGAAGGAGATCCCCCAGGGATCTCTTCCTGAGTGGCAGACTCCTCCATTACCTTGTGTCCTGCACCCCAACCACTGCCTCAACAACAAAGTAAACTACCCGACTCCGACC
>NZ_JANSHQ010000283.1:0-5001 GCF_047461715.1 Synechococcus sp. R8-2
CGTCCCGCTGGCGCGATCAGCCGTATCCTTCCGCTGTGCCGGACGGGATCCCGCTCTCGGCAAACCCGTGGCATTATCAGGGCAAAGTGTTTTTGGGGGCAAGCGTGACCCAACTGTTGCAACTTTTCATCTACGGCCTTGTCTTGGGCAGCATCTACGCCCTGGGAGCAATTGGGGTGTCGCTGACCTTTGGCATTTTGCGCTTTGCCAACTTTGCCCATGGGGATCTGATGACGCTGGGGGCCTACTTCGGCCTGACGTTGGTCGGGCTGGGTTGGCCGATTGGGGTGAGCCTGATCCCGGCAGCCTTGGCCACGGTACTTTGTGCAGTTGGGATCGACCAGCTCATCTATCGCCGCCTGCGCCGGGAGGCCCCGGTGATCTTGCTCATTTCTTCTTTTGGCACCGCCCTGATTCTGCGCAGCCTGGTGCAGATCATCTGGGGGCCCAACAATCAGGTGTACCGCAGCGGGATCCAGTTGCCGTGGCGGCTTGGGGAGCTGCGCATTAAGCCCGATTGGGCGGTAATCCTGGCGGGAACAGCCCTGTTGGTGGTGGCACTGCATCTCTTCTTACAACGCACGCGGGTGGGCAAAGCGATGCGGGCCATGGCCGACAATTTTGAGCTGGCCAAGATTACTGGCATTGATACAGAGCGGATCGTCCTCTGGACTTGGGCCATTGGCGCAGCCTTGGCCTGTGCAGCAGGTGTGTTCCTGGGCATGGATACCCGTCTGCACCCCACCATGGGCTGGCGGCTATTGCTGCCCATTTTTGCAGCGGCCATTCTCGGCGGCATTGGTCGCCCTTACGGGGCCATTGCCGGAGGGCTGGTGATTGGCCTGGCGGAAGAGTTTTCCACCTTGGTGATGAACCCTGCCTATAAAACCGGGGTGGCCTTCGCCATTTTGGTACTGCTGCTGATCTTCCGACCCACGGGATTGCTGGGATCCCCGGGTGGGGGGGATGTCTGATGTTGAGCTACGGCATTTTCTTTCTGGTTTTGGTGGGGATCTACGGCGTGCTGGTGCTGGGCCTCAATATCCAGTGGGGCTACGCCGGCATGTTCAACATCGGGGTGGGGGCTTTTTTTGCCGTGGGAGCCTATGCCAGCGCCATTGTCACCACACCCCCAAGCGCCGAGCATTTGGGCGGCTTCAATCTGCCCTTTTGGGTGGGTTTTGCCATAGCTGTGGCTGTCGCCGGGGCGATTGCCTTTTTGATCGGGTTGATTACCCTGAAGCTGCGTTCCGACTACTTGGCCATCGCCACCATCGGCATTGCTGAGATCATCAGCCAAATCCTGAGAAATGAGGGCTGGCTCACCAACGGTGTGCGGGGAATTACCCGCATTCCGCGACCCTTTCGCGGCTGGATCCCAGGTCAGGATACTCTTCTCTACTTGGGCTTGGTGCTGTTGATCTTGGCGGCGGTCTACTGGGCCACGGAGCGGGCCTATCGCTCCCCTTGGGGGCGGGTGTTGCGGGCCATTCGCGAGGATGAACCGGCAACCCTGGCTGCCGGCAAAGGTGTGCTCCAGTTTCGCCTGCAAGCGTTTGTGCTGGGATCCATGCTCATGGGGTTGGCGGGGGCCCTCTACGCCCATTTTGTCAATTTCATCAGCCCAGAAGCCTTTCAACCGGAGTTTGCCACCTTTATCGTTTGGGTAATGCTGATCGCGGGGGGCAGTGGCAACAATCGCGGCGCCTTGCTGGGAGCGCTGGTAATTTGGGGGGTGTGGTCGGGCAGCGAGTGGCTCACCAACCGTTTGCCGCCCCAGTGGGCCACCCGGGCTGGCCCTTTGCGCATTTTGTTGATCGGGATCCTGCTCCAGGTCATTCTTCTGACGCGCTCTCAAGGATTGTTGCCTGAACGTCCGCCCAAGCCCGTCTTGGGCACTTCTCCTTCGCCTCAGCAGAACCCCGCAGGATAGGATTGGGTCGGCTCCAGCTGTTGTTGACGTGTTTGAGATAACCCAGCCCTCTGTCGTCATGACTCCGCGTCCCAAGGAAACTGACCCTTCCTGGCCACCCTGCAACCCCGACACGACGGGCTGCCCCCCTGATGCCGGACAACCAGGGATCCGGACTACACCCATCCAAGAGGGCTATGCTCTGCCGGAGCAGTATTTCAACCGGGAGCTGAGCTGGATTGAATTCAATGCCCGGGTTTTGCACGAGGCCCTGGATGAGCGCACACCTCTGCTGGAGCGGCTGAAGTTTCTGGCCATCTTTGAGAGCAACCTGGACGAATTTTTCATGGTGCGGGTGGCGGTGATCCGTCGTCAGTTGGAAACGGGCGTGTTGGTGCTAACCCCGGATGGCCTTACACCGCAGCAGCAGTTGCAGCAGATCTCGAGCCACCTGCGCCCCCTGATTCGAAAATTGCACACTTGCTTCCGGCAGGAACTGGTGCCCAAGCTGGCGGAACAGGGCATTCACATCCGCGATTTTTCCGAGCTGGCCGAGTCGGAACGGCAGGAGCTGCGGGACTACTTTGAGAGGCGTTTGTTTCCGGTGCTCACCCCCTTGGCAGTGGATCCGGGCCATCCCTTTCCCTACATCTCCAACCTCAGCCTCAGCTTGGCGGTGGTGGTGCGGGATCCAGAGACTGGCAAGGAGCATTTTGCTCGCGTGAAGGTGCCCAACACCTTGCCCCGCTTTGTGCCGCTGCGGGATGGGGTAAGCTTTGTGCCGCTGGATCAGGTGATTGCCCACCATCTGGAAGCGCTGTTTGTCGGCATGCAGGTGCTGGAGTACTACCCCTTCCGCATCACCCGGGATGCCGATCTGGAAATCCAAGAGGACGAGGCCGACGATCTGCTGGCTGCCATTCAAGAAGAGCTGCGCAAGCGCCGCTTCGGCTCAGTGGTGCGCATGGAGATTGCCAGCCAAACTCCGGCAGCCATCCGACAACGGCTCAGCGAAGAGATGCGCCTCAACAGTGACTCGGTGTACGAAGTGGATGGCCTCTTGAGTATGGGGGGGGTGATGGCGTTTCTCAGCCTGAATCGGCCCGATTTGAAGGATCCCCCTTGGGGGCCGGTCACCCCGCCCCGCCTGCGCACTGCCTCGGTCAGCGATGAGCCGGTGGATATCTTTGCCGTCATCCGGGAAGGGGATCTGTTGGTGCATCACCCCTACGATTCTTTTGCCGCCAGCGTGGAACGGTTTTTGGAGGAGGCCGCCAACGATCCGCAGGTGCTCACCATTAAGCAAACCCTCTACCGCACCTCCGGCGACTCGACGGTGGTGAAATCCCTCATTCAGGCCGCCGAAAACGGCAAGCAGGTGGCCGCTCTGGTGGAGCTCAAAGCCCGTTTCGACGAAGAAAACAACATCCTCTGGGCCAAAAAGCTGGAGAAAGCCGGGGTCCACGTGGCCTACGGCCTGCCGGGGCTGAAAATCCACTGCAAACTGGCTTTGGTGGTGCGGGAAGAGGAGGGATCCCTGCGCCGCTACGTCCACATCGGCACCGGCAACTACAACCCCAAAACCGCCCGTATCTATACCGACCTAGGGCTGTTCACTTGCGATGAGACCCTCTGCAACGATGTTACGGAATTGTTCAACCTACTGACGGGCTACTCACGGCAACGGCAATTCCGCAAGCTCTTGGTGGCCCCCAGAACCCTACGCCAAGGCATGGAAGCCCTGATCCGCCGCGAGATGCGCCATGCCCAAGCGGGGGGCCAGGGGCGTATCATCGTCAAGATCAACTCTCTCACCGACCCGGAAATGATCCGGCTGCTCTACGAGGCCAGCCAAGCCGGGGTGGAGATCGATCTCATCGTGCGCGGCATGTGCTGCCTCAAGCCCGGGATCCCCGGCCTAAGCGAACGCATCCGCGTGATCAGCATCATCGGGCGCTTCCTGGAGCACTCCCGCATCTTCTACTTCTACAATGGCGGCCAGGAAGAGTACTTCATCGGCAGTGCCGACTACATGACCCGCAACCTGGATCGGCGCGTTGAGGTGGTTACCCCTGTGGAGGATCCCGCGTTGCAGCGGGAGCTCAAGGCGATCTTGGACATCTGCCTGACGGACAACCGGCAAGCCTGGGAGTTGCGCCCTGATGGCACCTACGTGCAGCGGCAACCCAAGCCAGGAGAGCCTGTGCGCTCCACCCACCAACGCCTGATGGAGCGGGCCGCCAGCCGCATTTAGCAGGATGACTCTCACTGCTAACCTCTCTCTCAGAGGGAGAGAGGAGCAGCCTCGCCGCTATCGGGAATGGCCACCAAAGCTCAGGATCCGGTGGTCTTGGCGGCCTCGGCCTCTTCCTCGCCCAGCGCAATTACCCGTTCCGTGGCCTGCAACGAAGACTGCAAGCTCTCCAACTTCTCTCGGCTGGAGCGGTTCAGCCACGACTCGATTGCGTTCACCAAGAGCTGATCCACAGAGAACCAGCCCCCCCCATTCACCGCAAAGGCCAGGAAGATCGCTGCGTAAATGGCGGATAGCTCCAAGTAGGGAACGCTGAAGCCGGCCACCTTAATGTGATGGAACATGGCCACCGCCATCGTGGCGAACAAGCCCAGTGCTGCCCCTCGGGTCAACAAACCCAACGCCACCATCGGAGCTGCGATCAGCTCGGTATAGGCAGCCACATAAGCGAAGAAGATCGGGAAGGGCAACCCGATCACTTCTACATAAGCCGTCGCAAACCCTTCGATATCTGCCAGCTTGTCAAGGCCGTTGTGAATCATGAATAGCCCTGCCACCACCCGCAAAACGGTCCACGCCACTTGAGACCAGCGCGGAGTTACGCTGTCGTGACGCAAAGCTGAGGCGAGTAGCACGGGAAACTGCTGAGAGGGTGCCATAGGATAAAACCTGCGATGCAAAGATGAGCAAAGATTCTAACTCATTGTAACGATTCTAAATTTCTGTAACAAGATGGGGTTCAGGTCCCCAGTGGTCAAGGGATCCCATGCAAAAACAGGGATCCCATGCAAAAACAAGGCCTCCGGTCCGCTTCCGCGAAAGGCCTCCGGCCCGC
>NZ_JANSHQ010000284.1:0-7350 GCF_047461715.1 Synechococcus sp. R8-2
GGGGGGATCAACCTGTGGGAGGCCAACCTGAGGCGGGCCAACTTGCGCTTTTGCAACTTCAACGGCGCCCGGCTGCGGCAAACGGATTTGCGCCAAGCGGATTTGCAAGGGGCCAAGCTGAGCGGAGCCGACTTACAGGGAGCCGACCTGCGGGGATCCGACCTGAGGGGGGTAAAAGTTAGCGGCACCAGCCTGCGGGGATCCCGGCTTTCGGAAGAGACCCACCTAGAAGAACGGGTGCGCCACATCTGGCAGTTGCAGAATTGGGGGGGACAGGGACAGGATTTCTCCGGCCAAGACCTGAGCAAAGCCGATCTGCGGGAACTGGTGCTCTGTCAGATCCGGCTGAGGGGAGCGGATCTGAACCGGGCGGATCTGCGTGGATCCAACCTAGAGGGAGCAGATTTGGGGGGAGCCAACCTACAGCGGGCGGACTTGCGGGGGGCCAAGCTGTCCAATGCCGACCTGGAAGGGGCCAATCTCAGCGGTGCCGAGCTGCGTCAGGCCCAGTTTCAGGGGGCTAACCTGCGGCGGGCCGATGTCAGCGGGGCCAACCTAACCCAAGCCAACCTGGAAGGAGCTCAGATCGAAGGGTTAAAGCACAGCGGATCCCGGATTGCCGGCCTGATCTTTCCCGACGGCACCCCGATCAAGCCCTGGTGGTGGTAACAGGTGCCTACCGCTCACCCAATGAGCCAAATCCAAAGGAATCCCAAGATCCCCCGGCAATTGGGCAAACCCGGATCACCATAGGAGTAGAGATACCTATGGAGTACAGCTATGGTTCTGGCAGAACAGCTCTCGACAAAACCGCTCACCGCCGACGAGCTTCGCAAAATGGATGCCTACTGGCGGGCCGCCAACTATCTGTCGGTCGGGCAAATCTATTTGATGGATAACCCGCTGCTGCGAGAACCCCTGAAACTGGAACACGTGAAGCCGCGCCTGCTGGGGCACTGGGGCACCACACCCGGGTTGAACTTCATCTACGTGCATCTCAACCGCATCATCAAACGGGAAAACCTCAACATCCTCTACATCACCGGCCCCGGCCACGGTGGCCCTGCTCTGGTGGCCAACACCTACTTGGAAGGCACCTACAGCGAGGTGTATCCCAACATCGGCCAAGACGCCGAAGGCATGCGCAAGCTCTTCAAGCAATTCTCCTTCCCCGGCGGCGTGCCCAGCCACGTGGCTCCGGAAACCCCTGGCTCCATCCACGAGGGGGGAGAACTGGGCTATGCCCTGGCCCACGCCTTTGGGGCTGCCTTTGATAACCCCGATCTGCTGGTGGCCTGTGTGGTGGGGGATGGAGAGGCGGAAACTGGGCCCTTGGCCGCTTCCTGGCATTCCAACAAGTTCCTCAACCCCATCCACGACGGAGCAGTGCTGCCGATTCTGCACCTGAACGGCTACAAGATCGCCAATCCCACCGTTTTGGCCCGCCTCAGCCGTGACGAGCTGCAAAATCTGTTTGTGGGCTACGGCTACAAACCCTACTTCGTAGAAGGCTGCGAGCCGGCAGAGATGCACCAGTTGATGGCCGCCACTTTGGACACGGTGATCCACGAGATCCAAGAAATCCAGCAGCATGCCCGCAGCAAAGGGGATCCCACTCGTCCCCAGTGGCCGATGATCATCCTGCGCACCCCCAAAGGCTGGACCGGCCCCAAAGAGGTGGACGGCAAAAAGGTGGAAGATTTCTGGCGCTCCCACCAAGTGCCCCTGGCGGATCTGGCCAAAAAACCGGAGCACCTCAAGGCTCTGGAGGACTGGATGCGCAGCTACAAGCCGGAAGAACTCTTCGATGAAAATGGCCGTCTGCTGCCGGAGCTGCAAGAGCTGGCCCCCAAAGGGGAAAAACGCATGGGGGCTTTGCCCCACGCCAACGGCGGCCTGCTGACGCGGGAGCTGAAAATGCCGGATTTCCGTCGCTACGCCGTGCCTGTCCCCCGCCCCGGCACCACCGAAGCCGAAGCCACCCGAGTTCTGGGGCAATTTTTGCGGGATGTGATGAAGCTCAACCCCCACAACTTCCGCCTCTTTGGCCCCGACGAGACGGCTTCCAACCGCTTGGATGCTGTGTTTGAGGCCAGTGACCGCACCTGGGTAGCTCCCATCTACGATTGCGACGAGCACCTCTCCCCCGATGGACGGGTGATGGAGATCCTCAGCGAGCACGTCTGTCAGGGCTGGCTAGAAGGCTATCTGCTGACCGGGCGACACGGGTTCTTCTCCTGTTACGAAGCCTTTATCCACCTGGTGGACTCGATGTTCAACCAACACGCCAAGTGGCTGAAAACCACCCGGCACATTCCTTGGCGGCGGCCCATCCCTTCCCTCAACTACCTGCTGACTTCCCACGTGTGGCGGCAGGATCACAACGGCTTTAGCCATCAGGATCCCGGCTTTTTGGATCACGTGGTCAACAAAAAGGCCGAAATCATCCGCGTCTACCTGCCCCCGGATACCAATACTCTGCTCTCGGTGGCCGACCACTGCCTGCGCAGCCGCCACTACGTGAATGTGATCGTGGCGGGCAAACAGCCGGCCCTGCAGTACCTGGACATGGATGCGGCCATCAAACACTGCACCCAGGGCTTGGGAATCTGGGAATGGGCCAGCAATGATCAGGGTTCAGAGCCGGATGTGGTGATGGCCTGCTGTGGCGATGTGCCCACCATGGAAACCCTGGCGGCGGTGGACTTTTTGCGGCAGCACCTGCCGGAGATCAAGATCCGGGTGGTGAACGTGGTGAACCTAATGAAGCTGCAGCCGCCCAGCGAACACCCCCACGGCATTAGCGACAAGGAGTTTGTCAGTATCTTCACCCCCGACAAGCCCATCGTGTTTGCCTTCCACGGCTATCCTTGGCTCATCCACCGCCTCACCTACCGCCGTCCCAACCACCACAACCTGCACGTGCGCGGCTACAAGGAGGAAGGCACCACCACCACCCCCTTCGACATGTGCGTTCTCAACCAGGTGGATCGCTTTAACTTGGCCAACGACGTCTTGGAGCGGGTGGATCGCTTCAAGTACCGGCGGGATCACGTCCAGCAGCTTATCCGGGACAAGCTGGTGGAGCACAAGCAGTACATCTGCAAACACGGGGAAGATCTGCCGGAGGTGCGCAACTGGAAGTGGCCCTATTGAAGGGATCCCCACTCAACTAACTTTCGCCTCTGAGCTCTGGCAGGATAGAGTTTTCTTGGGCTCTGCCTGCCGGAGTTTTCTGAAGTCTAGAGGTTGAGGGTGTGAGGGGTTCAGAAAGGGTGGATGCGGATACACTTCCCGATCTGGAGGTGGAAGAAACAGAGTGGGGCGGGATGGCGCTCTCGCTGGGGCTGGGTTTGGCCCTCTCGACCCTTGTGATTGGGATCCGCCCCCAGGTGGTCGTTCCTTTTGGATTGAGCGCGTTGGGTTCGGCCCTGCTGGGATCCCTGCTCATCCCCGGGTTGCGGCGCTGGAAGGCGGGGCAAGTGATCCGCCAGGAGGGGCCCCAATCCCACCAGAAAAAAGCAGGCACACCCACCATGGGCGGGATCAGCTTTTTGCCCGTGGGGCTACTGGTGGCCGGGATCTGGAGCGGCTGGGATCCCCATTGGCTGGCCGTCGCGCTGCTCACGCTGGCCTACGGTTTTGTCGGCTGGCTGGACGATTGGCTGGTGATCCGACAGCAATCCAACAAGGGGTTGTCTCCCCAACACAAGCTGTTGCTCCAGGTGGGAGTTGCCCTTGGGTTTTGTGTCTACCTGGCCTGGCAGGGGATCCCGACCAGTCTGACCTTGCCGGGGATAGGCACCCTCTCTCTGGGCTGGCTGTTCTGGCCCTTGGCCCTGTTTGTGTTGGTGGGCACCAATAATGCCGTAAACCTCACCGATGGTATGGACGGCTTGGCGGCAGGGGTGGTGGCCATCCTGCTGATTGGGCTGGGGCTCCTTCCCAGGGATCCAGAGCTATCGGTGTTGGCTTTCACCCTGAGCGGTGCCTGCTTGGGGTTCCTGGTTCACAACCACCACCGGGCGCGGCTGTTCATGGGCGATACCGGATCCCTGGGGTTGGGGGGCGCTCTGGCCGGGTTGGCGCTGCTGGGGGATCAGCTCTGGGCCTTGGCCCTGATGGGGGGAGTGCTGGTGGCAGAGGCGCTGTCGGTGATGCTGCAGGTGGGCTACTTCCAATACACCAAACGCAAAACCGGCACAGGCAGACGGCTGTTGCGCATGTCGCCCTTGCACCACCATCTGGAGCTGGGGGGCTGGTCGGAGGTGCAGGTGGTGGGATCCCTCTATGGGATAACGGCGCTGCTGGTGGGGCTGGGCTGGGCCTGGTGGCACTGGACCGGAATGTGAGTTCGAGCTGGGGATCCACCGGGATTCCAATGGGGGCCTGACCTCAAACGGGTTGTTCGGCGTGGGAAATGGCCACCAGCAGATCGGCCCCCACCCGCTAAGTCCCGGGATCCCTTCTGTTGTGAGGAAAACGCAAAGATTACTGACCGATGTTTGTTCCCTGTCAAATTTCCAACTGAATCTTTTACATTCACCGTTGCAGATCGGGGATCGCTGTAACGTATGGATATGAACTTAAGTTAACATTGCCTTCCCCTGTAACCCAGTTGGAGGCCTCTAAAAGGAGTGTAATCTCATGATGCCGAGTGGCTCCAAAAATTCCGATAGGCCAGCGGCACAGTCAGGGCACAGCGATTTGGTCTCCGACCCGCCGATGCAAGCGGCTCCTTCTCCGGCAGGTGCTGCTGAGCTTTCCTCTGCGCGGCCGTACGTGGTGTTGCACGGCCATTTCTATCAGCCGCCCCGAGAGGATCCCTGCCTCAACCGCATTCAGCGACAGCCGAGCGCCAGCCCCTTTCACGACTGGAACGAGCGCATTTGGGCGGAATGTTACCGCCCCAACGCCTTTGCCCGCGTTCTGGACGACCAAGGACGGGTGGTGCGCATTGTCAACAACTATGAATTCTTGAGCTTTAACTTCGGCCCTACTCTCCTCTCTTGGCTAGAGGAGCATGACATTGAAGTTTACCAACGCATTTTGGCCGGCGACCGTCTCAGCGCTGAGCGGCTGGAGGGTCATGGCAATGCCATCGCCCAAGTCTACAACCACGTCATCCTGCCCCTGGCCAACGAGCGAGACAAGTACACCCAGATCCGCTGGGGAATTGCCGATTTCCAACACCGCTTCGGGCGCCATCCCCAGGGCATGTGGCTGGCCGAAACCGCCATTGATGCAGCAACGGTCACAGCCTTGGTCGAATGTGGGATCCGCTTCGTCATTTTGGCCCCCAGCCAAGCGCAGCGCATTCGCCCCTTGGGACAAACGGAGTGGATCGATGTCAGCCAAGGCCAGATCGATCCCCGTCGGCCCTACCGCTGCTTTACCCCCGATCGGGAGGGGTACTTGGATATTTTCTTTTTCGATGGCCCCATTTCCCGTGACTTGGGCTTTGGGGATATCGTCTACAGCACCCACTCTCTGGCGGAGCGGATCCGTTCCGCTCTGCGCCCGGACAAAGAGGGGGAAGCCTATCTGATCAACTGTGCCACCGATGGCGAGACTTTTGGCCACCACAAGCGGGGTGTAGAACGCACGCTGGCCTATGCCTTTTGCGAGGAATTTCCCCGCCGGGGCTGGCAGGTGGGCAACTACAGCCATTTTCTCAGCCAACATCCCCCCACTTGGGAGGTGCAACTGAAACCGGTCACCGCCTGGAGCTGCGCCCACGGGGTAGGACGGTGGTCGCGAGACTGTGGCTGCGGAGCGGTGGGAGGGTGGCACCAACGCTGGCGGCAACCGCTGCGGGAGGCCCTCAACTGGCTGCGGGATCAGCTGGCCGAGATCTACGAGACGGAGGCCAGAGCCTACCTGCGGGATCCCTGGCTGGCGCGGGATCGTTACATCGAGGTGATTTTGGATCGGGAGCGCTGTGATGCCTTTTTGCAGGAGCACCAAAGCCACCGCCTCACCGCCGAAGATCGGGTGCAAGTGCTGCGCCTGTTGGAGATGCAGCGCTACAGCCAGTTGATGTTCACCAGTTGTGGCTGGTTTTTCGAGGAGCTATCCCGTCCTGAAGGGGTGCAGATCCTGCGTTACGCGGCACGGGCTATCCAGTTGGCAGCAGCAGTGGCGGATGTCAACCTAGAAGAGGAGTTTTTGCAGCGCCTGAGCAAGGCCCCCAGCAACCTCGACCTCTACAGAGACGGCAAGGGGGTCTATTGCGCCTTGGTGCGCCCCAGCTTGATCAGCCCGCAACGGCTGGTGGCTCAGCACGCCATGTTTTCCCTGTTTAACGGGATCCCCCGTTCCCAAGGATATGTGCTGGATCAAGTGGATCAAGAGCGCCTGACGATAGGAGGATCGACGCTGGCCATCGGGCGGGTGAAGCTCTCCTTTCCCACCACCCGCGAAGAGCACGACCTGATCTACGCCATGCTCCATCTCGGCGGCTGGGACTTTCAATGTGGCGTCAAGCCGTTTGCCGGGCGGCGCATCTACGAGCAGATAAAAGCGCGGCTGCTGGCCGGATCCCACAGTCGGATACAGATGATCCTGACCCTGCAAGATCTGTTTGGGCCGGAAACCTTCGACTTGAACGCCCTCGACGACGAAGATCGGCAGCAGATGATGCGCTGGCTCACTCAAGATACCCTAGACCGCCTGGCCCAGCTCTACCGCCAAACCTACCTGGACAATTACGGGGTCTTGATGGCCTTTCGGGCCGACGGCCTGCCGATCCCGGAAGAGTTGTTGGCTGCCGCTCAGATCACCCTCAACCAACGCCTGTTGACCAGTTTGCGGGCGATGGAAATGGAAGAGGGCAAGCGGGATCACCTGCTGGAACTGCGGGCAATTGTGCGCGAGGCCGAGCAGTTGGGGTGTCAGTTGCGGCGGGAAGAGGCAGCCCGGGTTCTGGATCGGCTCCTACAGCGGGGGATGTGGCACCTTGCCCACGCTTTTGAGCCGGAGACCTTCGGCGAACAGCTCTACAACCTGGAAGAATGGCTGCAATTGGCTGCAGACCTGCGCCTGCCCATCAACTTGGATCGCCTGCAAGAGCTCTATCTGACAGCGCTGGAGCGTCAAATTGGCCCGCGTTGCCCAGCTTGGCCCCAAGAAGACTGCCGAGACATTTCTGCCGAAAACCTGCACCGCCTCTTACAGATTGGGCAGCGGATTCGGGTCAACGTCAATGCCTGGCTGCGTCACCTACACCCCCAAAATTAAACCCCCAAGATTAAGTTGAGAGCTCAGTGAACTTTAAAGCCATCGGGATGACAGGATTCGAACCTGCGACCCCTTCGTCCCGAACGAAGTGCGCTACCAAGCTGCGCTACA
>NZ_JANSHQ010000285.1:0-5147 GCF_047461715.1 Synechococcus sp. R8-2
GGGCAACGCCTTCTGGAGCCCAACGCTGCCGCCAAGCCGAGTACAGGAAATCGGGGATCCTCGCAGATCCCTCTCCCCTGCATGCCTGCTCCAGTCCAGACCGCAGAGGGCTTTCTCTGCCACTGCCCTCGCACCACGCCTGCACCCAATTCCGTTCCGCTGCCACCGCTCGGCAAACCTTCTCCCAAGCCGCCTCAGGGTGAGCCAACCGCACTTCCGCTTCCGCCCAGTAGCTGTAGAGCTGCGCCGTCCCGGTGCCCCGCGCCTCAGCCGCCTGGAAACACCCCACAGCCTGAACTGGATCCCGCAGATCCAGCCACGCCAAGCCCATCTGTACCCAGGGATCCCCCCACTCAGGGCGCAGCCGCGCAGCCTCCTGCAGAGGGGAAATCGCCTCTCGCAAACGGCCCAGCTTCATCAGGGCCAAGCCCCAGCGCCAAAAACTCTCTGCCGCCGTCGGATCCTGCTGGCAAGCCCGCTCAAACCACTCCGCTGCCGCAGCCCACAGCCGGCTCCGCTCTTGGGTCAGGCCAATGCGGTGAGCAGCCAAAGCCTGGCCAGAAGACAGCTCCAGCTGTCCATCCCCCAACTCCAGAAGCTGCCGATACAGAGCTGCTGCCTGCGGCCAATGGCCCTTCTCCCACAGGCTTTCCGCCAAAGCCTGCAAGCTCCTCAGCAGGTGGTAGACGGCCTCGGATTCGGCCACCCCCCCCGCTTGCAGCATCGCCAAGCCCTCTTGCCACACCAGCTGCGCCTCCAGTTCCCGACCCAGCAGGAGATAGGCGGCTCCCAGCTCCCAATACAGCTCTGGAGAGGGGGATCCCTGCTCGAGCTGTTGCTGTAAAACCTGGGTAACGCGTTCGTAATGTCCCTGCTCCCAATCCTCAAGGAGAAAAGCGGAAGACAACAGATGGGAGGGTAGAGCTGGGTTGAGAGCCATGTCTTTGTGGATGAGAAACAGTGTTACAAACTGCAACAACCTCCCCACTCTGGGCCCGTGCCCCTAGTATTCTAGGCTTGGCTTCCCCCTCAGGGATCGGGCATCGATCCTTCTCAGCTCAGAGAGGGATGCTCCTCCAGTCGTGGGTCAGCCTCTTCACCCCCTTCGATGGCACTGTCCTCGGCCTTTGTCGGCAGTTTTTTCGATCAAAACGGAGTTTAAAAGATCGATGGGTATCAACGTATCCGCTGGCGCAGTCGTTTCCAACCCCCGTCTCTACCAAACCGTGCCTGTATCGACCATCTCCCAGGCGGAACAGCAGGATCGCTATCTGGGACGCACCGAGCTGGATCGCCTCGAGGACTTTTTCTCCAGCGGCCTGAAACGGCTAGAGATTGCCGAGGTCATTGCGGCCAATTCGGAAATCATCGTCAGCCGGGCAGCCAACCGCATCTTCACAGGGGGCTCGCCCATGGCCTATCTGGAGCGGCCAGAAGCGACCCAAGACGAGAAAGAAGCCTTCAAGCTGGGTACTGCCTTCTACGTGGAATCCACCGGCGGATTCATTGAGGCCATCCGCAACATCTTTAGCGCCAGCGGCGTGGAGATTCCCCCCAATTTCCGCCCCATCAACATCTCCCGCTACGGAGCTGCCAACATGCGCAAATCGCTGCGGGATCTGAGCTGGTTTTTGCGCTACGTTACCTACGCCCTGGTGGCCGGGGATCCCAGTATCATCGCCGTCAACACCCGCGGCCTGCGGGAGATCATCGAAAACGCCTGCTCCGCCGAGGCCACCATTGTCGCCATTCAAGAGATGAAGCGGGCAGCGGCTGGCTACTTCCGCAAAGATGCCGAAGCAGTTGCCATCATCAACCAATACTTCGATGTCTTGCTGAGCGAGTTCATCGCCCCCGCCCCTTCCGACAAGCTGCGGCAGCGCAACGCCAGCACCGCCGACGGCCTGCCCCTGCAGGGGCTGCAGCTACCCCAGGTTTACAACTTGGCTGCCGAGAAAGTTCCCGTTTTTGCCATGAAGCCGGGGCTGTCCAACGCCGAGAAAGAAGAAGTCATCAAGGCCGCCTACCGGCAGGTGTTTGAGCGGGACATCCGCCGCGCCTACGGCCTCAAGCTTTCCGACCTGGAGTCGAAGGTGAAAAACGGCGAGATCTCCATGAAGGAGTTCATTCGCCGCCTGGGCAAATCGGAGCTCTACCGCAAGCAGTTTTACGAGCCTTACATTAACAGCCGCGTTGTCGAGCTGGCCTTCCGCCACTTCCTGGGGCGGGCTCCCGAAACCCGCGAGGAAGTGCAGACCTACTTCTCCATCATCTCCAGCAAGGGTCTGGCCGGCCTGGTGGACGCGCTGGTGGATAGCCGCGAGTACGGAGACTACTTCGGCGAGGAGACGGTGCCCTACCTGCGCAAGCTGGGGGTAGAAGCGCAAACCAGCGCCAACTGGGGGGCCAAATTCGACCTCTACAACTACGCTGCCCCCCGCCGCAAGGTGCCCCAGTTCATTACCCTCTTTGCCCGCTACAACCGGCCCCTGCCGGATCAGCATGCCTATGGCTCCGGCAATGACCCGCTGGAGATCCAATTTGGGGCCATCTTCCCCAAGGAAACCCGTTCCCTCAGCGCCCGCCCCGCCCCCTTCAACAAGGATGTCAAGCGCATCCTCATCCGGCGCGGCTTTGCCCTCACCAACGCCCGCACCAATCCCAAGGCAGTGGGGGATCCCGGTAGCCTTGGCCCCAAAGTCTTCAAGCTCACCCAAACTCCCGGCGATCGCAGCCGGCGGCTAGGGGTGCGGGCGGGGATTGTTGGCAGCGAAGTCTCGACGCAAGCGGTGATCTGCGCCTGCTACCAGCAGGTGTACGGTTACATGCCCTACGAAGGCCAACGGCTAACCCGTTGGGAGATCAAGCTGGAGTCGGGGGAAATTCCTGTCAAAGAGTTTATTCGCCAACTGGCCAAGTCGGATCTCTTCCGCAACAAGTACTGGTCCAGCTTGTATGTCTGCAAAGCCATCGAGTTTATCCACCGCAAGCTGCTGGGCCGACCCACCTACGGGCGCCAGGAGATGAACCGCCTATTTGACATCGCCTCCAAGCAAGGGTTCTACGCCGTCGTGGACGCCATCCTCGACAGCGAGGAGTACCAGCAGGTCTTCGGGGAAGATATCGTGCCCTATGAGCGCTACCTCACCCCCGGCGGTCTGGCGTTGCGGCGGATGCGCCCCGGCTCCACCGACATGGCAGTGACCAAGCCCATTCGCACCGACGACGACATCCCTCTCTTTGTCAAGTTGGGTCAGCCTCGGGATATGCCTTCCGGCGAGCTGGAAATCCAGCGGCGGGCCCAGCAGGGGGTGCCCAAGGTACGCCAAGAGATCCCTGTCTTCAAGCTCACCAGCCTGGCCAACAAAGCGGAAGTCAACAACCTCATCCGCGCCGCCTACCGGCAGGTCTTCGAGCGGGATATGGACATCTACAACATCAGCGCCGAGCTCAGCTCTGCCGAGTCCAAGCTGCGCAACGGCGAGATCACCGTCAAGGAGTTCATCGAGGCCCTGGGGTGTTCCGAGCTGTACCGCTCCGAGTTCTATGCCCCCTATCCCAACACCAAGGTGATCGAGCTGGGCACCAAGCACTTCCTGGGCCGTGCTCCTCTCAACCAGCAGGAGATCCGCAAGTACAACCAGATCTTGGCCACCCAGGGGGTGAAAGCCTTTGTGCGCGCCCTGCTGAACACCCAGGAGTATCGGGATCTCTTCGGCGAAGACACGGTGCCCTATCGTCGCTTCCCCACCTTGCCGGCGGCCAACTTCCCCAACACCCAGGAGCTGTACGGTCGTCTCACCAAGCAAAACCGCGAGCTGGTGGTGCCCAGCTTCAGCCCTGTGGGCAATGACCGCAGCTAGATATGGAGCTCTCAACCCCTTCTCCCCTTGCGGGAGAAGGGAAAGACGAATTAGCTCCACAAAGGCAGAGGAGACTGGGCTTCATAGCCCAGATGCCGTAGCGCAGCAGGGGTAACCACTCGGCCACGGGGTGTACGCTGCAAGTAGCCGATCTGCAGCAGATAAGGCTCATACACTTCTTCAATGGTTTGGGGATCCTCACCCGTCACCGCGGCCATCGTCTCCAAGCCCACTGGCCCTCCACCGAACTGCTCCACCAGCACCGTCAGCAGCTTGCGATCGATCCAATCCAAACCCATGGGATCCACCTGGAACAGCTCCAGAGCGGCTGCTGCCACTTCTTGGCTAATGTGGCCATCCCCTCGCACCTGGGCGTAATCTCGCACCCGCTTGAACAGGCGGTTGGCAATGCGGGGCGTGCCCCGAGAACGGCGGGCGATCTCTGCAGCCCCTTCTGGATCGGTGGAGACATTTAAGAGGCGAGCCGTGCGCAGCACGATCTGCACCAGCTCGTGAGGCTCGTAAAAGCGCAGCCGTTGCACGTGGCCAAAGCGATCCCGCAGCGGAGAAGTGAGGGCGCCAATGCGGGTTGTGGCCCCGATGAGGGTAAAGCGTTCCAAGGGCAGAGAGGTGATGCGAGCAGAGCGACCTTTGCCAATGGTGATATCAAGACGAAAATCCTCCATCGCCGGATAGAGCAATTCTTCTGTAACCTTGGGCAGGCGGTGGATCTCGTCAATAAACAACACATCCCCCCGCTTCAAGCGCACCAAATACCCGGCAATGTCGCGGGGGCTCTCCAAAGCCGGCGCGGTGGTCATGTAGAACTGGGATCCCATTTCTGCCGCCAGCACTGCTGCCACCGTGGTTTTGCCTAGACCAGGCGGGCCGTAGAACAGCAGGTGATCCAGAGGCTCTTGGCGAGCGCGGGCCGCCGCAATGGCAATGGAGAGCACTTCTTTAAGTTCCGTCTGGCCAATATATTCCGCTAGGGTGCGCGGGCGCAGGGATTCTTCCTGGGCTTCGCCAGGGTGGGCTTGCGGCTGCAACAGGGCAGAGGGATCCGCTCCCCTTTCCCCAGCAAAGCTCAACTCTCTGCCTTCTTTTCTCCAGGCTGAAGACTTTTGCTGCCGCCGCTTGGGGCCCTCAGCGTTCTGGCCTGTATCCCGAGAAGAAATGATTGCCATATCCCTAAGTCACAGAGGCAATGGCCCCAATTTAACTCTAGAAAAGCTCTGGGAAAGATCACCCCAGCAAAGAGAACAAAAAAATCCCCCAGACCAA
>NZ_JANSHQ010000287.1:0-10586 GCF_047461715.1 Synechococcus sp. R8-2
ATTTTCTCAAAAGGCAGGCGGGGGAAGGGGGCATCGAAGCGGGCCAGCAGCGCTGCGCTGATGTAGCCCTCGTCGTCGCGGATGGCTTCGTAGATACGGGATCCCAGAGCTTCCACCTCGTCCTCCCGCAGCTCGATGGTGGCGGAGGTGTTGTGGGTGGTGTAGTACTTCTGAACCTGCATATAGAAGTCAAACTGGGCCAGGGCCGAGAATTGCTCGATCTCGATCTGGCCAGCACCGGGCAGGTTGGCCCATTCTACTTCCACAGGCAGTTCCACCAGCCATTCGGTACAGCGGGGATCAAAGGGGTCGTTGAGCAAGTTCCCGTTTTCATCTTTGTCCGCCTGAGCAGGTACCACCGAGTAGCCATAGTCCAGACAGGCCAGCGCCACCGGGTCATTTTTGGCAAAGGTGATGCGGCGGATGTAGCGTTGGGCTTTGGGCGGGTGCCAGCCGGGAGAGGCGTTGGTGAGCAGAGACTTGGTGCCGGCGGGCTGAACCGTGGTGCAGCGGTTGGGGCGGCGCAGGCTGTGGCGGTCGCAGTAGTCCCAGACCACGCGGTGGACGATCTCCTTCCAGCGGCTGAGGTATTCCCGCTCCTGCTGCTTGAATTCCTTCCCGATGGGGGTATCGGGTCTCCCTTCCTGCCACCAGCGCAGCCATTCAACCCCAAAGGCTTTGACGCAAAAGTCGAACAGGCCTGTGAACGAGACGCCGACGATGGGATCCCATTCCCGCGAGCGCTGAAAGCGGGGTTCCACAAAGCGGTGGTGGAGTAGGGCTGCCACCGTGAGGGCTCCCGCCGTGAAGGCTTCCTCTTGCTCTTGCCGGTTGTGGGGATCCAAACGGTTGAGGTGGATCTCGGCCAAGTTGCAATGGAATGTGTGGCCAATAATCTCGCCACAGTTGTGGACAACAAACCCATTGGCATCAAAGCACGCTGGGCCGGGGACAGTACAGTCATACACCGGCTCTACCCCGTCTGCCTCAAGGGCAGCAACCGTCACAGCAAACCGCTCTCGGTTGAGCTGGCGCTTGTAGCCATTCAGCAGTGCCTCTAGCTTTTGGGCTTTGTGCGGTTCCCGAAAGCCGACCCATTCCTGGAACAGATGCAAGTTGTCGTTGGCAATAACCAATTCGTGCTGGGCTTTGCAAGCGTATGGTGCAGGTTGGCGAGCACTGTTCGGCAGCAGGCGATATCCAGCAGGACGGCGATTCTCATACAAAACTGCAATGATGCCCAGCCGCGCCAGCATGCGCTGAACCGCTTTGAGGGTACCCAGATGGCTTTGAGAGAGCCGCACGCTAACCCCTTTCTCCTGATTACCTTGCACGCTGCCATCCGCATCAAAGAGCCCGCACAAGAAGCCTCGATGAAACTGGAAGCTGGTGGCTTCGAGCGCCTCTGTCATCTGCTTTTGTCCGGGCCTCATGCCGAACTGGGCCGCCAGTTTTGCCAACCCCCTGGAGCCGATAACCCGCAACCCAAGCTGCGCATAGTGATATGCCTCTGGCTGGCGGGGCTCGTAACCCACTGCCGTTTGCAAAAGCTGAATCGCATACTGGCTCATTTCGGCTTGGGTATCTTGCCAATAGCGTAATAAAGCCGTGTCGTTCCACGGGGTTGCCGTAAGGCTACCGTCACCCAGCAAATTCCCCAAAAGCCAGCCTTCTTCCCAGGTACCCGCCCCATCCCACGGGGTGAGATCGCGATGGTTGTGCAGCAGGATGCGGTCGCCCGGTTGTAGGCTTTCTGCCGGTACCCACTCGGTGTATTGTGCCTTTTGGGTTTGAGCGGTGACTTTGAGAACCCGATGGTTGCCTGTCAGCCGCAGAGAGAACCCTTCCTTGGTCAAAAGCTTCAGCACAGGCTTGGTACCGGAGTAGAAGAACCCCTCCGGTGTGGTACTGAATAGTTCTCCATTGACATAGGTGCTGTGCTGCTTCCCAATCAGGTCTCTCACCTGGCGCGGCCCATCGCCCGTGTGCACCCAGGTATCGGCTGTCACGCAGGGATTCAGCCCATAGCGCCACAGGCGATCCTGAAGCTCCTCTTCCCCTAGGGAGGGATCCCGTCCCTTTAGCCATTCTCGGGCCGTTCCTGCCTCATAGGCTTTGAGAAAGTCGGGTTTTAGGTCGGGTGGGATAAGGTCGCAATTGGCCCGTGCTACGGCTTCCCCGGCCCACTGGATGGCGCCCTCACCGGAGTAAAACTGCTTCCGCACGGCCTCAACACATTCTTCCCGCGTCGGCTTGCGGTGAAACACCCGCGTGTGGTTGGCCATGCGCAGGGCATCTCGCTCGGGATCAATTCTCCAGTTGCCGTTTTCGTCCTGCTGCCAGAGGTTGTCTTTGGCGGTGGATCCCAGCTGGTCGTCGGCAGCAAACTGACGAATGCCAGCGCTACGACGAATGTTTCCCGCCACCACCACCACCGCCGCCTCGTCGATGAGCAAACAGCACTCCACCGAGTTCAGTTGCCGACCTACCGCCCTGTTGAGGATGGCGGCACAGCGCTCGTACAAGCCGGGCAGCTTAATGGGGTTGGCTACGCCCCCAAACCCTTTCAGCCGCTCCCCAGCCGGGCGGACATCGCTCAAGTCCACTGTCACTTCCACCTGGCCCCCAAAGCTGGGATCCGACGCCAGCTCCAGCAGCGCTTGGTAGGACTCCACCCAGCCGCGGCGGCTGTCCCCCACCTGGATGTGCACCTGGGATCCCTGCCGTTGGATGCGGGTGTGCTCCTGCCGCTCTTCGGGAGGGGTGGCGCCGATGGATCCCTTCACGTGAACCCGCAGGCGGTTGACAATGGGGGGCAACTGGCGGATGAACTGGGGTTCCAGCACCGCTCCTGTGCCGCAGCCCATCATGGCCAGATCCATCATCAGGCCAAAGGCCCGCCAGTCCACCACCGCCAAACTGGTGCAGTTGTAGGCACCGGAGAAGTTTTCCGGCTTCTGGATCCAGTCGGTGCCCATCACCCACAAGGCTCGACCGGAGATCAACGCCTTCAACTGCCGCTGCAGACGTTCTACCAACTGCCGCTCCTGAGGGGTGAAGCGCCCCAACCGGGCAATATCGGCCAAGGTGCGATCGCAAACCTCGCTCCAAGTCTCGCGGCTGCCATCTGGGCGGCGACGGCTGTAGGTGCGGTAGAACACCGGGCTGGCCGCCGGGGCTGTGGCCGGAAACTCGCCTGGAGGCGCGGCTCCCATCGTCTGGGCGGGATCAAGTCCCTGCACTTCTTCGCTCTGTTCGCCTGAGTGGGACGAAATCCACACCATAGCCACACCCCTCCTGCAAAGCTCCCCTGCTAAAGCTCGGTCGTTCCAACTTTTGAGTGCTGGTTGGCCCCGCCGACCCAATGCCCAACCACGTTATCACAATCTTCGGGGGTCTGGTGTTGTAGGTAGTGTTGTGCTCCGAGGAGATCCTCAAGATCCTCTAGGGATAGGGCAGGGCCCGCTGTCTGCCGGGGGAGCCGCAAGGGAACGGAAGGCCCGGCAGAAGGGCTACAGTGGAGGAGAGGGATCCCAAGTTAAGGGGCTGCTTGTCGTCTTCAACGGCACCTTCCTGGGCCTTCTCCCCAGTGAGAGCTGTGTAAGGAGTTGTATCGTCATGACCAGTCGCCTGCGCATCGGTAGCTTGTGGGGGATCCCCTTTTTCGTCGACTACACCTGGTTCCCAGCGGCCCTCCTGCTGGTGCTCTCCTACGGGCTGTTGACGGCGGTGGGGTTGTTTCTTTCTCTGCTGGCTCATGAGTTGGCCCACAGCTTGGTGGCCCGCGCCTATGGAGTACGGGTTAACTCCATCACCCTGTTTATTTTTGGGGGTATGGCGGCGATTGAGCGGGAAGTTCCCCGCCCCCTTGGCGCTTTTTGCGTGGCCGTGGCAGGCCCTCTCCTCAGCTTGGGTCTGTTTGTGCTCTTCAGCATGGCCCGGGCTTGGGCTGTGCCGGAGTCGATGCTGGCCTCAACCCTTGCCAGCTTGGCTGCCATCAACCTGACGATTGCCCTGTTTAACCTGCTGCCGGGCCTGCCTCTGGATGGGGGGCAAATGCTCAAGGCGGCCATCTGGGGTTGGACAGGGGATCGGCAAAAGGGTATGCTGTGGGCGGCCCGAGCCGGCCAGGGGGTGGGCTGGGGTTTGGTGGGGCTAGGTCTGCTGGTGGTATTTTGGGGGAGCCTCAACGGCCTCTGGGTGGGGTTGATCGGCCTGTTTATTTTGAACACCGCCCGCCGCTACAGCCAGTACGCGCAACTGCAGCAGGTGCTGGCCCGCCTGAAAGCTGCCGATGTGATGACCCGCCAGTTTCGGGTTTTGGATGCGAACATGAGCCTGCGGGAGTTTGTGGATCGCTATCTGGTGCCTTCTTCTCTCAGGCCGGAAGCCCCAACTCAACCGGCGGACGTTTATTTTGCTGAGGAAGATGGCCGCTACCGTGGGCTGGTCAGGCCAGAATTGCTCAACGACATCGAGCGCAGCCAGTGGGATCGCCTCACCCTGAAAGCTATTCTCAAGCCGATGGAGCAACTGCAGGGGGTACGAGAAGAGACCCCCATTCCCCAGGTAATTCAGATGATGCGCCAGGCAGAACCCCGCCGCATTTTGGTTTTCACGCCCACCGGCGCCATTGCCGGCTTGATCGACCGGGGGGATGTGGTGGCCATGGCTGCCCGGCAGTTGGGGGTCGTGCTGCCCCAAGAGGTGGTGCAGCGGGTGCGCGATAGCGAAGAATGGCCCCCTGGATTTCAGGTGGAGGACAATCTGGCCGGAGAGGGATCCCCCAGTCTGGCTTGGCAGGGATCCCCGGATTTCCATCAAGAGCCTTAGTTGGGGAGATGGGTGGACAGGGGGCGGCCCAAGGCGCCTAGGTTCTTCCTCTTCCACAAAAGGTTCCCCAAAAGGGGCGGAGCGTTTTGCCTCCGCAAGCCGGGGAGAGAAGACCAAGAAAAGTAGTCTCAGATACTATTTCCCGGAGCCCTTCCCCATCTACAATTAAGACTGTTCTCCATCAGTTAAGAATTTTGAACCGCTTTCCTCGTCTCTTGCCCGCCTACACCCACCGACTGAGCAACGGGCTAGGCGTTATCGTTCATCCCATCCCCATTGCCGATTCTGTAACCGTTGATGTCTGGGTACGGACAGGTGGACGCCATGAGCCGCCGGAGTGGCTGGGCCTATCCCATTTTTTGGAACACATGGTGTTTAAGGGTAGCGAGCGGCTGGCTCCTGGTGAGCTGGATTGGGCCGTGGAAGGACGGGGCGGAGTTACCAATGCTGCCACCGGCCAAGACTACACCCATTACTACATTACGGTGGCTGCTGCTGACCTGGCGGATACCCTGCCCTACCTGGCAGAGGTGGTTTTGCGGGCCGGGATCCCAGATCTGGAGTTTGAGCGGGAGCGGCAGGTGGTTCTGGAGGAAATTCGCCGCGCCGCCGACAACCCTGATTACACGGCCTATCAGCTTTTGATGCAGACCGCCTATGGGGAGCATCCCTATGGACGACCGGTGTTGGGCACACCGGAAAGCTTGATGCAACTGACCCCTGAGGTGATGCGCGCTTACCACCGCGCTTGGTATCGGCCTGAATCCATGACGGTGGTGGTGACGGGTGGCATCGATCCCGAGCGGGCGTTGGCCTTGGTGGAGGAGCAGTTTGGCAGCTCTGCTGCTGGGCCAGCACCGGCCAGCCCCCCCATCCCGCCCCAGCCTCGTCCCCAAGGGATCCTGCGCCGGGAGAGCGACCATGCCCGCTTGGAGCAAGCCCGTCTGAAATTGGCCTGGCCTACCGTTGGCATTGACGATTGGCAACAAGCCTGTGGCCTGGAGATGTTGGCTTCTCTGCTGGGAGATGGCCGTACTTCGCGGCTGGTGCATCTGCTGCGGGAACAGCGGGGCTGGGTGAGGGCCATTGGCTGTTCTTCGCTGGTGTTGAAGGAGGGGGGACTGTTTTGTATCGGCGCTCAGCTGGAGCCGAAGGATGTGGCGCGGGTGGAGGCGACGATTCTGCACGAGATTGAAAAGCTGCAGCAGGATGGCATCGGCCAAGCGGAGTTGGATCGCACCCGGCGTATGCTCACCCATGAGTTCCTGTTCTCCGCCGAGTCTCCCAGTCAATTGGCGGGCATCTATGGCTACTACGAGACGCTGGGCGGGGTGCAACGCATTCAAGAGTACCTGGAGCTGGTGCAATCCTTTACTCCGGCTCAGATCCGGGAATTGGCCCAGCAGTACTTGTCTTTGGAGGCCTATGTGGTCACCGTTCTCAAGCCGACTGCCCTGGGTACAGCGGCGGCTTCGGAGCTGCAACTGGCTTGCCGTTAAGCGCCGCCTTGGCGCTCCGGACTCTTGATTTTCGGATTTTGGACGGGATCCCTTGCCTGCATGAACTCTGCTCTGCTTGCCACCCAACGTGGCCGTTTACAGCGCGTCCTTTTGGCCAATGGCATCACGCTGTTGCTGGGCCAGAACCCAACGGTGGAGATCTTGGCTGCCCACTGTTTTTTCCGCGGTGGTAGCCGGGCAGAGCGGCCGCAACAGGCGGGGGTGAGCCACTTGATGGCGGCTGTCCTCACCAAAGGCACGCATCGGCGCAACTCCCAGGCCATTGCTGCTGCGGTGGAATCGCTGGGAGCCTCGCTATCGGTGGACAGTTCTGCCGACTATTTCGAGGTGAGCCTGCGCTGTGTGGCTGCCGATTTCCCGGAGTTGCTGGATTTGCTTGCGGAGACGCTGCGGGATCCCAGTTTTCCTGAAGAGGAGGTGGCGCGAGAGCAGGGGTTGATGCTGCAGGCCATCCGCGCCCAACAGGAACGGCCCTTCAGCTTGGCTTTCGAGCAGGTGCAACAAGCCCTCTATGGGGATCATCCCTACGCTCTGCCGGGGTTGGGACGGCTGGAAACGGTGGGATCCCTGACCCGCGAGGATTTGGTAGCCTATCACGCGGCCTACTGTCGTCCCAATGGAATGGTGATGGTGGTGATCGGCCCAGAGCCGCCGGAGCAGATGGCTGCCCAGGTGGAAGCGGCTTTGGGAGACTGGGTTGTTCCCGGCCCCTCTCCAGAGGATCGGGATGTTCCCCTGCCCCCTCTGAGGGATCCCCAACTGCTGAGGTTGCCCCAGCCCACTCAGCAGACAACAATCTTGATTGGGTTTCGCGGATCCCCTGCTGCTTCTGCGGATTATCCGGCCCTGAAGTTGCTGGCCACCTACTTGGGGAGCGGTCTGTCCAGCCGTCTGTTCGTGGAACTGCGGGAGCGCTGTGGCCTGGCCTATGAGGTCTCGGCTTTTTTTGCCACCCGCCGGGATCCCGCCCCTTTTGGGGTTTACATGGGCACTGCAGCAGAGAACACCCAGGTGGCTCTGGAACGCCTACAAGCAGAAATCCACCGTCTGCAGGCCAATCCGCTCGACCTGGCAGAGGTGGAAATGGCGCAGCGCAAACTTCTGGGCCAGTATGCCCTCAGCAAACAAACCAATGCCCAGGTGGCTCAACTGGCGGGCTGGTACGAGATTTTGGGCTTGGGCATGGAGTTTGACCGGCAGTATTTGCAGGGGGTCAGGCAGCTCACCCCAGAGCAGCTCCACCAAGCCGCAAAGACCTACCTGACCCCCCCGGCCATTGCTCTGGTGGGGCCGGAAGCCGCCTTGGCAGAGGTTGAGCTGGTGTTTTAAGCTGAGCAAACCATGAGGAAAACTAAGATCTGGCAAACATGGCCATTTCGATTCAAACGGGGACATTGCGCCCACACCTCAATAAAACACCTAAATAAAAAATGTTGAAAATGTTGAATGCGCAGTGCCGGAAAGCTTTTTTTAGGAGCCCATGTGTCTCACCCTGGCCTGAAGTAATCATAACTCTGGATTGAGGTCACGATTGTGGGTCAATCTCGAGATGTCCAAGAAAACGACGGGGATCGTTTCTGAATAGCAGCCCTCTGAGAAAACTGGCGTTTTTCCTTTCTTTATCTTGCTTGAGCTTTTTGTGGCTGGTAGGCACAGCAGATCATCTGCAGGGGATACCCAAAAAGAGGGATCCGTGCCGCTTGGGCGGCTGGAAAAGCGGTTTTCCTTTGCGTTTTGCCCCTACTGGCGTCCCTTTCGGCGGCCCCTGCGTACCCACCACGGACTGTGGTCCGTGCGCGAAGGGATCCTGATCCGACTTACAGATCGGGAGACAGGCTGTCAGGGATATGGGGAAATTGCTCCCATCCCTTGGTTTGGCAGCGAAACCCTGGAGCAGGCTCTGGAGTTTTGTCGGCAGCTGCCCCCTCTTTTGTCGGAGGCGTATATTTTGGGGATCCCAGAAGCACTGCCGGCCTGCCGGTTTGGGTTGGAAGGCGCTTGGCTGGCCTGTCGGGATCCCGATTGGTTGAACAAGGATCTCTCTCTACTCTCTTTCTGTGAACTTTTGGGGGAGACCCTGCCGCCGGAATCTTACAAGGACTCCTACAAGGACTCCGTCCCACTCACGCGGTCGGTGTACAAGCTCAAGGTGGGGAGGGATCCCATGCAGCAGGAGTTGGAGAAGCTGGAGCAATGGCTGGAGCGGTTGCCGCCGGGATCCCGTCTGCGTTTGGATGCCAATGGGGGACTAGGGCTTGCGGAGGCCCACCGGTGGCTGGCCGTTTGTGATCGGCTTAACCAGGACTCGCCGGGCAAGATCGAGTTTTTGGAGCAGCCTCTGCCGCCGAATCAGCACTCCCATCTGGTGGAGCTCAGCCGCCAGTACCAGACCCCCATTGCTTTGGATGAATCGGTGGCCTGTTTGGAACAGTTGCAAGCCGTCCATCGCTCAGGATGGACAGGGATCCTGGTGGTGAAGCCATCTTTGGTGGGCTCCTGCATCGCGCTGCGGGAGTATCTCAGCCGACATCCCGGCCTGGATCTGGTTTTTTCTTCTGCGCTGGAGACTGCCATCGGCGCTTGGCATGGACTGGCCTGGGCGGGATCCCTGCAAGCCAAAACCGCCTCTCCCCGGGCCGTGGGATGGGGGGTAGGGGAGTTTTTCCAGGAAGGGGATCCCCTGACCTTGACCCAGCTCTCAGCCCAGGAGCGGGCTGCCCTCATGCAGGCGGTGTGGGAGCGCTACAGCCGGCCCTAGACTGCGGCGGCCTGTTGTTTGGCGTATTCCTGCCGCAGATAGGCCTGGATAAAATGCATCAGCTCCTCCGGCTCGCCGTTCATAAAGGCCTCGACATTGTAGGTTTCGGCGTTGGTGCGGTGATCCTTGATCAACTTGTAAGGATCGAAGGTGTAGGTGCGAATACGCCCCCCAAAGCCCTGAGTCACCATCTCGCCGCGGATCTCGGCCAGCTTTTGTCTGCGTTTTTCTTCTTCCATCTCGATCAGCTTGGCCTTCAAGATCTGGATGGCCCGCTCTTTGTTTTGCAGTTGGGAGCGCTCTTCGGTACAGCGCACAGCAATGCCGGTGGGCTTGTGGATCACCCGCACCGCTGTTTCCACTTTGTTCACGTTTTGGCCACCTGCTCCACCCGAGCGGGAGGTCTCGAACTCCAGATCTTCCATCTTCAGCTCATACTCGCTTTCCTCTTCCAGGATCGGCATCACCTCTACGCCGGCGAAGCTGGTTTGCCGTTTGCCGTTGGCGTTGAAGGGGCTGATGCGCTCCATCCGGTGGTTACCCTTCTCGGCAGAGAGATAACCATAGGCGTAGGGGCCTTCGATCAGCAGGGTGGCGGACTTGATGCCGGCTTCGGCACCTTCGGAGTATTCCGAGAGGCTGACCTTGTAGCCCTGGTTTTCGGCCCAGCGGGTGTACATTTTCAGGAGCATTTCCGCCCAGTCCTGGGCGTCGGTTCCCCCTGCGCCGGCGGTGATGGTGAGGATGGCACCGTTTTTGTCGTAGGGGCCGGAGAGCAGTTGCTGTAGCTCCCACTGGCCCAACTCCCGCTCCACCACTGCCAGGGATCCTGCTGTCTCGGCTAAGAGTTCCGGATCGGGCTCTTCTTGGAGCAGCTCGAGGGCGCTGACGGCATCTTCCAGGCGCTCCTTCCAGCGGTGCACCTGATCCCAGGAGGCCTTGAGGCTGTTGAGCTTTTGCAGGTGGCGGCGGGCTGCCTCTACATCATTCCAAAACTGCGGCTGCGAGGCTTCTTGCTCTAGGATGGCAATCTGTTGCTCCAAGTGGGGCAGGTCAAAGATAGTCCTGAGCGTTGCTCAGGCGCAAGGTGAGCGATTCTAGGGTGCGTCTTAGATCGGCAAGTTCCATAGAGAGCAGCAAGCTGTTTGCGCGTCGGATCCCATCCTAACCTGTGGGCCGGCAACTCAATCAAGGGATGGAGCCCTTCTGTGGGGCAGTTCCTGGCCGTTCCCATTGCAACAGCATTGCGATCCCTTGTCCATAGCAACAACCCCGCCAGAGGCAGGACGGAGTCCTTTGGCTTCTGCCGAAAGATCCCTGTTGAGGTGGCTCAAGCCTATAGCAGAATAAAGAATTCGGTTTCGGAGGCTGCGATGCTGAAGGTCTTTTCCTTGCTTTCCGGGCTGGTTTTGGCGGGAGGAGTGGCTGCTTTGGCCATCACCAATCCCACCTTAGAAGAGCATGCCTCTAACCCC
>NZ_JANSHQ010000288.1:0-3637 GCF_047461715.1 Synechococcus sp. R8-2
ATCGTCGAGTTCGGTGTCTTCCCCCTATGACAGCAAGCCTTTCTCCTTCTAGCCGCTGGGAGCTGGCGGCTCAAGCGCTGCGGGAGCAGTATCAACCTCAAGTGGCGTCCCTGAGCGAACGGTTTGAGCCTTTGTCGGCAAGCGACCTGCTCACCTGGGCGGTTGAAGAATTTGGAGATGGGCTGTTGCTGGCCTGTAGCTTTGGCCCGGAAGACCTAGTGCTGATCGATCTGCTCACGGCGATTAACCCCCGTGTTCGCGCTTTTTTTCTGGACACCGATTTTCACTTCCCGGAAACCCTACAACTGCGGGAGCAGGTGTTGGCGCGCTACCCCCACTTGCAACTGCAGATCTTCAAGCCCTTGCTTACCCCGGAAGAGCAGGCAGCTCAATACGGGCCAGAACTGTATCGCTCTAACCCCGACCTCTGCTGCAACATCCGCAAGGTGGAGCCCTTGAATCGTGCTCTGGCCGGTTGCACCACTTGGATTACAGGGATGCGTCGGGAACAATCCCCCACCCGCGCCGATATCGGCAAGGTGCAGTGGGACGGCAAGCGCAACCGCCTCAAACTCAACCCGCTGGCTGACTGGACAAATGGCCAAGTTTGGAAATACATCCTTGACCACGGGATCCCTTACAACCCCCTGCACGATCGCCACTACCCCAGTATCGGCTGCCTCCACTGCACTGCGCCTGTTGAGCCAGGGGCGGATCCCCGCTCTGGACGCTGGAAGGGCACAAGCAAAACCGAATGCGGCCTGCATACCTAACCCATGACTGCTTCCTCCATCCTTGAGGTGGCTCAGTTTGAAATTACCCCCGGCTCTGAAGCCGCCTTTGAAGCCGCCATCGCTCAAGCTTTCATCTATTTGCAGCAGACCGACGGCTACCAAGGGCACCAACTGCAGCGCTGTCTGGAGCACCCTCAGCAATACCTACTGCTCGTTCAGTGGGGATCCCTAGAGGCCCATCTGGTCAACTTTCGCCAATCGGAAAACTTTGTCCGCTGGCGTGCCCTCATCGGGCCCTACTTTGCTCGCCCACCCCAGGTGTTGCACTACCAGTTGCTGACCGGATCCCCTTTTTGATTTGAAATAGGGCACCCGTCCACTCTCCACCCAGGCTAATCCCAATGGGACGGGTTCAAAATGTGATATTATCGATTTCCGACCTTCAGGTAGATGCGCGGCAGCATCGCTCGTAGGGGCTGTTAACTCAGTGGTAGAGTACCACCTTGACACGGTGGGAGCCGCTGGTTCAATTCCAGCACAGCCCATGTCCTTGACAGAAGCTCACAAGACTCTGCTCTGGGAGCGGGTTACCGTGCTGGGCCGAGCCTTACCCTGCAGGTCTTGCGAAACTGGGGATCCCTCGCCGCCACGGACTCTATTGGTAGATGTTGGCCGCTTTTAGCATGTGGTAGGTGATCAGCAATTGAGTCAAAGCCAGGGGATAGCTCTGGAGCAGCTCGCCGGTGGTGCCGATCAACTGGCCGATATTGGGGTTTCCCTCTAAGCTACAGAACTTGCCCAGGTAAGGGATTTCGTTGCAGAGCATCCGCTCCAGCTCAATCACTTGGCTGGCCGTAGCATGGGCATCAATCTGCAAAACATCGACGGGCTTGCCCATATCCCGATCCAAATCCAAACGAATGGCAGAGCTGAGGTGACTGTCGCGGGCATTGAGGATTTGCCAAAAATCTGGGTGAGGAATGGTGGGGCGCAGCACCAAGCGTGCATTCAGCAATACCTCGTCTTGGTCGGATCCCTCTTGGGGCGGGTAAAAGGTGACCACTACATCGGCCCATTGGCGCTGTGGACGAATAAAAGCCTCTGAGTCGGGTTCGCGCTTTTTGAGCTCTTCTCGCACTTGCTCTTCGGTATATCCGCGCTTGCGGGTGTCCCGCTTAATCTTCCAAAGGGCGCGTAGATGTTCTGGGGGAGCCAAATAAACCTTGACATCGTAGCTATCCCGCATACCACGGGTAAAGTAGCCCAGCAGCCCTTCGACAATCACGTATTTGTTGGGCTTGACATACTCTGGCGGGTCAAAGGTGCCGGTGCTGTGGTTGTAGACGGGCTTTAGGATCGGCTGGCCGGTGCGCAAGAGCGTCAGGTGCTGCTGAACGATATCCAGGTAGTTGCAGTCGGGATGGAGGGCTGTAATCCCCAGTTCAGCGCGTTGTTTGCGGTCGTAGCGGTGGTAGTCGTCGGTGCAGATGACAGTGACGTTTTCTTCCCCCAAGACTTGGGCAATGCCACGGGTGAGGGTGGTTTTTCCAGCAGCACTATCGCCAACAATACCCAGAATAATCGGGCGCTGAGCCACGGATCCCTCTCCTGAATCGTGAACCTGGGGCGGAGAACTCCCAACAACACCGGCCAAACTCAACTTCGTTTCGACCTGCGGATGGCCCCGATCAGAGAACAGGGATTGTCGGTCAGCAAACGAAGTTAAGCAAGCATTATCGGCTCTGGAGGGTATTGGGGCAAGAGAACGTTACAGCTTTTTTCAGCGGAGCCCTATGGATCCCTATACTGGAGTAGAAGCACTGGAAGGCATCAAAGCAGCAAGGGTAGCATTAGGTCAGACCGCTAGAGGGGGAAGCAACCGATGGGATTGTTCGATCGGGTCAGCCGAATCATTAGATCCAATATCAATGCGCTGGTCAGCAGCGCCGAGGATCCGGAGAAAATCCTGAACCAGACCATTCAGGACATGTCTGAGGATCACTACCAGATGCGGCAAGCGGTTGCCCAGGCCATTGCTGCCCAGAAGCGGATAGAGCGGCAGTATGAGCAAGCACAGCAGAGTGTTGATGAGTGGCAAAGACGCGCCGAGTTGGCCCTGCGCAACAACAACGAAGCTTTGGCTCGGGAAGCGCTGGTGCGCAAGAAAACCTTTGCCGAGACTGCCCAAAGCCTGAAGCGGCAGTTGGATGAGCAGACCAAGCAGGTGGAGATCCTGAAGTCCAACATGACCAAGCTGGAGAGCAAGATCGCTGAGGCCAAGACCAAAAAGGACATGCTCATCGCTCGCGCCCGCGCCGCCAAGGCTTCCCAGCAAATCAATCAGGTTATCGGGCGGGTGGACGCCACAAGCGCCTTTGCTGCTTTTGAGCGTATGGAGGAGAAGGTGAACTCCCTGGAGGCCCAGTCGGCGGCAGTAGCCGAGCTGGCGGTAGACAATTTGGAAAACCAGTTTGCCGCTTTGGAGGCGGGTGGCTCGGATGTAGATCACGAGCTGCTGATGCTCAAGGCGTCGATCCAGGGTCAGTTGCCCTCTGGAGGGTCAAAGTCCTCAGGCCAACCTTCCACCGCAAGTGAGAGCGAAGTCGATCTGGAGTTGGAAAATTTGCGCAAGGAGATTGACCAGCTCTAACAGGCGGAATGTCGCTCTCCTCCGACTCTCAAGGCTTGCCGGGCTGAGTTTGGGCCGGGGGGTGGTAAGCTAACCAACAAGAACTCTGACAGCCCTTCTGCCGACCAGCAGGGCAAAGTCTGTCAGTAAAGCGTTCCACCTCGAGTGGCAGGGATCCCCAGAGGGTAATCAACCTGCGAAAGGGTCACAGCCTGCTTCCGGCAGGGCTGAGGTTAGTTTGCCTACGGTTTTGTGAGAGCATGACTCTAGTCAA
>NZ_JANSHQ010000289.1:0-1488 GCF_047461715.1 Synechococcus sp. R8-2
GCGCCAGGGATCCCTGGCGCAGATGCTCCTGCTGAGCTTGCAAAGCCGCCAATTGAGCTTGGGCTTCGGCCAGGGCTGCTTCTAGCTCTTGCCGTTGTTCCCGCCAGCGCTGCTCGGCCTCGGCTTCCGTCTCGGCATAGCCTGCCAAACGGGCCTCGAGGTGTTCCCGTTGCTCCTGCCAGGCTGCCTGTTGGTCGCTGTACAAAGCTCGCAGGCTGCTCAGCTCCGCTTGAGTTTCGGCAATTTGGGTGCGGGCCAGAGAAAGCTCTGCCTTAAAGCGTTGCAGCATTTCCACCCGCTTTTCCGCCACATCCTGGGCTTCCAGCAGAGAGGCCTGCAGCTCCTGCTGGCGCTGTTCCCATTGACGGCGCTCCTGAGCGTGGGCCAAGCGTAGCTGCTCAATCTGCTCCTGCAGGGCCTCGATATCCTGCCGCTGCCGTTCATTTAGGCGTTGCCGAGCAGCAAGCTGAGCTTCCTGATCCGAGATCTGGACTTTCTGAGCCGCCAAAGTCTGCTGCAACTGTTGCAAGAGATGCTCCCGCTCCTGCAGCGCCTTCTCTTGTTCGGCCACCTTCTGGTGCAAAGCCTGCAGTTGTTCCTGAAGAACTCGCCGCTCTTGGAGCTCGGCTTCGGCTTTGAGCAGACGGCTCTCCAAGGGCTGTTGCTGCCTCAGGGCCAAATGGCGCTCCGTGCTGGGATCCGGTTCGGATGCTGAACAGCCCGCATGAGTCTCT
Organism: Synechococcus sp. R8-2; assembly: GCF_047461715.1. Taxonomy (NCBI): domain Bacteria; kingdom Bacillati; phylum Cyanobacteriota; class Cyanophyceae; order Synechococcales; family Synechococcaceae; genus Synechococcus; species Synechococcus sp. R8-2. Next base: position 735 of record NZ_JANSHQ010000289.1, read on the forward strand.
GAAAGGATGGGATCCGAGTCACCTGAAGAGGGAGCACGCATAGATTGAAGGAGAGATGAAGAAGCGGGAGCAAATGATAAAGTTCCCTGCAGTATAGAGAGATTTTTGGGCGGGTTCAAGCCAGAAGGGTGATCTTGTAAAATCTCCTGCTGCTCCGCACGGCGCGGAGTGCTATCGGCCTGTTTTGGCCGCGCTCTTGCTTCTGAGGTTCCCAAATCCCCGGACTGGGCAGAAGGGCTTGGCTTACTTTTTTTCGGCCGCGAGGCCCGATCCCGACCGGAAGAGGTCTCCCCTTGCTTGGGCGTGCTCTGAGAGTCTGCCACCTTGCCCCCTTTCATCGCCCACAACACCCACCCCCGCCATCACGGACAGATGGCCCCACCATTCTAAACTGAGTCTAAATCTAAATCGACTCGGTCTCAATCCAAGCGTCTCTGCTGAGTGTAGAGGAGTCCCGCCCGTGCTCGGAGCTCCTGGCAGACGCAGGTCGGCCTCATCGTTGCAGGGGCAAATGCGAGGACTCGCTTCCACTGGCCCGAACAGGGCAGCCAGCGAGCCTGCGGAAAACCGTCTTATCTTTGTCCTTCATTTTGCGATACTGCTAGGGGTGATGTTGAGAATGACCGCACGATGGCGATGCAAAATGGAGCCAGGGATCCGCTTCAACTTCCTCAACGGCAGACAAACTCGGCGGGATCCCAGTTGTGCCTTGCCTGTTCTGCTCCCTGTGGCCTACTGTTGAGCCTGCTCTGGG
>NZ_JANSHQ010000290.1:0-6795 GCF_047461715.1 Synechococcus sp. R8-2
GAAATTGTGCTGGGGCCGCTGCGGGATTATCCTGAGGCAGCTAACTTGGGCGGGCTGGTTACGGCGATGGCGATTGTGCTGCTGGGAACCGCCTGCATGTCGGCCTATGGCAGCGTTACCTTCGGAAACAAGCCGGAAACACCGGGGGCCGCTCCTCTGGCTACAGCTCGGGGTTGGGGGGATCTGACGGCAGGATTTTTCTTGGGAGGTATGGGTGGCGTGTTCGCTGCCTATTTCCTGCTGGAGAACTTTGCCGGGATCGACGCCATCTTTCGAGGGCTGGTGAATTAGTTGTCAAGTTTGTCAAGTCACTTGAGAGGAGCAAAATCATGACCGGTTCTTACGCTGCTGCTTATCTTCCTTGGATTTTTATCCCCATTGTTGGTTGGCTGCTTCCTGCGGTAGGCATGGCAGTGCTTTTTTTGTACATTGAGCGGGACTAGTCCCGGAGTGCTTTGATACTCACTAGTGCTGATTAATTTCAATTATTTCAGGCTAGAGATCAACCCCAGATATTGAGGCAGGGATCCCTTTTTTAGGGATCCCTCTCTTTTGGTCAGGATGATTTCCATCCGCGCTACCAGAGTCCCGAAAGGCGAAGGCTGTCCCCTCACCTCTTTTTTTTAGGAAGGGAGCATTTCCAAAGGACTTTAGATTGGAGCAGGATCCGGCGAGCTGATCCCAAGCCAACAAGGGGAAGGGCAGCTTCCGCAACACCCTTGCAACTTCAACGAGAAGGAGGAGTCGATGGCCAGCCTTAACTTTCCAACCCTGCGTATTGGGGATCCCATTCATCCCATTCAAGAGGGCAGTTTCCAGGTTTTCCCTCTCTTTTCTCAGGGGGAGCAGGAAGTTGCCTATCGCCTTCCAGAACTGCAAACCCAGGAAGCAACCATCACCGAGGTGAGCGAGGCCGGAGCAGTACCTCACCTGGTTGTGGAAAACCACAGTGAGTTCCTATTGCTGCTGGGAGTACCGAGCAGAGTCCCAGCGGGGCGACCAAGGCTCAGCTCTGTTCTATGATGGGAAGGTGGTTTATCTTTCAGCAGTCTCTCGGCAGTAGTGCCAGGCTTCTCACCTAAGCTGGTTCCCCCTTTGGGGGATCCCTAGAAATTGGAAGAAAAAGAAAGAAATTGGAAAGAAAAAACATCCTGAGTTAGCTCGGTCACCGCCTGTTTGGCTTCCTGGCGGCCTCGGCAATACCGCTCTAACCGCTCGCTAACGGAGATGGGATCCCCGACGGTCACGTGAACCCCCCGCCAGCCTAGGCGAGGGCGGGCTGGGTAGGATTCCCCTCGAAGGCGGGCCAGCACATCAAATAGAATGAGGGCAGTTTCTGCCAGCCGCTCAAAAGAGGGTTTGCTCAGCAAATACTCTTCCTGGACGGCTACACAGCTTTCCACCAAGCGCATGTGCTGCAGGTAGAGCGTTGCCTGGTGGGCTTTCCAGTCGAGCAACCCCCGCTGCAGGGGAGACAGGGATCCAGGATGCCGCAATTCTTCTCGGTAAATCTGGATCCAGGCGGCTTCTTCAATGCGGCGGCAGCGGCTGTTCCAATCCCCCTGGGGAGATAGGCCAAAGTAGGTCTCTGCGGTTTCCAGGGCTCTGTGGAGCAGCCGCTCCAGGCGAGCGTTAAAGTGGCCAGGGGCTAGCCTCTGCTCTATCCGTGGTTCTTCTTCATCTCTCCCAGAGATGAAGGGAGGTAGGTCGTAGAAAGCTTCCAGTTGTCCCAGGAGATGCTGGGCTAGGCGGCAGATCCGCTGGGTGTAGCGAAGGTTGGGGCTCCTGGAGGATCTTGGCTCTGGCTTCGGAGGCGTCAACCCACTCAGGTGCTCAAGGCGCGCCAGCAGGCGCTCCAGCTTCGTCCAGGAGGGATCCGTGTAGTAGTACCGAATGCCAATGGGCAGCAAAATGACGGTCTCTGAGCGACCAGCTTTGGCCAGGTCCTCGGCGCACCAAAAGCACAGCTGAGCCATTCCCGGTTCCAGGGGATTGATCCGTTCGCTGTGGCCGTTGGTGGCTCCTTCTGGGGCGATTGCAAAGGGAAATTGCCCATCCAGGAGCAGTTGCCGGGCCGCCTTTAGCGCCACCCGATCCACCCTCCGACCGCGGCGTATAGGGATCCCGCCCAGGCGAGACAACAGCCACCCCAGCCATTCCCCTCCCCAGAGGGGCATGCCCCGGTCGTAGAGAAAATGGGCGTGAAGGGGTTCTCGAAGGCGGATCCCTTGTCGACGGGCGGCTTCGGGCACCAGGCGAGATAGAACGTACAGGCCCACCAGCGGGTCATCCACCTCCACATGTCGGAAAGCCAGGACTAGGCGAATTTGACCCTCCTGGAACTGGTGGTAGAGCCGCGCCAAGATCTCCGCCCCTGTGGCCTCGATTTTGGCAATGCCGGAAGGAAGCCAGCGCCGCACCCTCACCCGCAAGAGCAGGGGCAGGATCCCGTGGACGAGCCGTAGCACCCAGGCGCTATAGGCGGGCGGAATAAAGTCGAGGGGAGGACGGGCAAAATGGGGCGGTGGTGACAAGAGCAAGATTTGTTCCCAAGGTAGCTCAAGAGAAGAAGTGTAGTTAAACGCAAATCAGATTCATATCCCATCGCTCAGATTATTCATCAAGTCGCTACAGAGATCACTGGATATGCAGCCATTCTCAATCAATAATCAATATCAACAATATCAATGATTGAGATCCTTCCCCTGAGACCCCACGCCGTCGGCGCAACCGCTCTCTACTCTCCTCAAGCCCCCGACCCCTCTCTCACAAGGGGAGATGAGAGTTGGGAATCGTGGCCATGTCGTGCCCTTTACATTGCTTTCTTTGTCTTCCGTTGCAGTGAAGACGCTCTCTTCTCTCTACTTTCGTCTCTTAACTCAAGGTGGCTACAGGCTGGGCCTCTGCCAAGAGCGCCTGAGTTTGCAGGTCGGTGATGGTGACCAACAAGCGCCGCGAGCTATCAATGGCAAATTCGACGCGAAGGCGATCCTCTCCCACGCGGCCAGGGGGCTGCAAACGGGCCAGACAAACCGGTAAGGACTCCGTCTCGCTGAGGCGAATGGGCAGGGATCCAAGAGGAGCAAGGGATCGGAAATCGGTTTGCCGGGTGAGCTGCCGGCTGCTCATCCGCCCCAGCTCGTCGTAAACCACTTCCGACTGGACTACCTGGGCCACTTCTCCCACCTCTAGGCGAATCTCCGTTTGTCCGTCGTTGGCCACTTGCAGGATCAAGGGCTCAGCCCGTCGGCAGGGATAGGGGCTGCCCTGTTCGAAGAGGGGGTAGTAGATGTAACCTTTTTGCAAGGGATCCCAGAGGCGGAGGGCATAGCTGTGGTGCAGGCGATCCTCCAGCTTCACCTGGCGGCCCACCTGCAGGGCGCCCAGGGCCACAGCATCGAAGGGGCGTTCGCAGCGCACTTTCTTTTTGCCGAAGTAGGAGCGCAGCAGCTCTTGAACTGCTGGCAGTTGGGAGCTGCCTCCTACCAAGAGCACCTGCTCAATTTGGTTCTTGCCCAATCCCCTCGCCTGGGCGGTGAGGAGAACGTCGTCTAGGCACTGGCGGATTTGATCCAAAAGCTGACGAGCTTCCAGGATCTCTTCCAGCTCCTGCCGGCTTAACTTCAACTCATGGGCAGTGAGGGCTTCGTCGTCAAACCAACTGCCCACCGCTTCCATCTGAGTGGAAAGGGCGATCTTGAGCTGTTCCGCCTGCTCCAGGAGGTTGAGCCAGCCCAGAGCTCCAATTTGCTGTCGGCTTAGCCCCAGTTGCTGCAGTAGGTAGTCGGCAATCCAAATGTCGATGTCCACCCCGCCCACATAGGCATCGGCCTTGGCGATCACCTCCGCTTTGAGGACAGGGCTACCCGCTTGGGGAGCGAGGGTGCGCACCAAGCTGAGATCCAAGGTACCGCCGCCGAAATCCACCACCAGCACTAGGGATCCCGGCTGGCCAACCGCATAGCCCAGGGCTGCTGCCGTGGCTTCATCGACAATTTGAACGGGATCCCAGCCACAGGCACTGGCCACTCCCCGCAGCCAATTGAGGTAGCGCTCAAAAGAGCCGACAGGGGCGGTGAACACCAGCTGTTGCGGCTGCAGGTGTTCTTTCGGGACAGCTTCCATCACCGTCTGCAAAAAAGCTTGGGCCACCCTCTCGGCGTCGTAGCGCTCTCCATCTAGAACTCGCGGCGGAGGGACAAACTCCGCCACCAAGTCCCGCTTAAACCCCTGAAACAGCCGTTGCGGATCCACTGCCCCCCACCGACCGGCGCGCACGGTTTCCCCCACCAGGAGCTGGCCTTTTCCCTTCACGTAGACCAAGCTGGGAATAGCCGAGTGGTCTGGGCGAGAGAGGCCGGGAAGAGTGAGGAGACGGGGCACTGCTTGGGCGGGATCCCAAACTGCCACCACCGTGTTGCTGGTGCCAAAATCAATGGCTAGGGTCGCTTTAGGGGCAGGTGCCATCAGCTCAATCCTCCGGGCAGAGAGCGGCTGACTTTGGCCGGGCAAAGGATGTGGTCACCGCGGCGGTAGCCGACAAAGCGAATGTAAACGGGATCCCCCTTTTGAATATCCAGCTGATCCGGTTGATGCAGTTGCGGATCAAAGGGGACGGACTCCAGGGGGTTGCCGATGGGCTCATACCCCCAGCGCTGCAGCAGAGCGTCTAAGGAGCGAAACAGAGCTGTCACGTTTTGGGCCGGCCAATCGGGCTTGCGCTGGGCAATCTGGCGGACAGTGGGGTAGCTGGTGAGCAACGGCTGCAGCAGAGAGAAGAGGACTTCTGAGGAATCGGTGGATTCCATTTTGTCATTCCCGTTGAGGCGCAGCAGGGATCCCAAATCCCACTGCAGGGCGGCAGCCAGCTTTTGGAGCTGCTCCAGGCGCAGGGATCCCCACTTCCCTCGGCGCACCTGATCAAGGGCGCGGCGGCTGATCCCGGCCTGGGCCTGTAAATCCCGCCAAGAAGACAGGCCAACAACCCGCATGCGTTCCTGCAGCCAACTATCCAGCGGTCTCTCGGCCATTGGGTTTTGCCAGGGATCCCTACGATCATGCCCCAACTTGGGTCTAGCTCAGGGATCGGCAAGGCGCAGGGAACGGGCTATAGCTTCCACATCTCGGTCATAGCGCTCGCGCCGGCTGGCCGGGTACACGAACTCAAAGCCAGCTTGCAGCGAAGGGCGGACAACTGTTTTGAGATAGAAAATCCGCTGGCCAAAGGGCTCCGCACCGCTGACACGAACGGGCTCGTAGCCGGAGACCACAAAGAAATCCCGGCCAACAGCTTGGTAAGTAACCCGGCGTTGGTTTTCCCGGCTGCGGCGAAGTTCTTCCTGCAGGGCGCTGGCAGGGGTTTCTTGAAAGATGTTGTACCCACCCCAAACCCGCAGCTCAGCCCCGTCTTGACCGAGAAACACTTGGCCATCGCCGTTGTCCGATTCCCCTTGCGGGATAAAGTCTGCCGGGTAGTCGATGCGGTAGCCGAAACGGGCATTGAGATAGGGCCGGAAACCGGCTTGGGCAACGGGAAGGGCGGGGGCGGGAGCAATGACGGGGATCCCCGCTCCTAGGATCAGTCCGGCAAGCAGACAAGCTAGGCGAGCAGCAGACTTCATGGTTTTGATTGCTCTAATCTGTAGCTATCCTAAGCTCTCTCACCTCCAGCCCCTCTCCTAGGGGGACAGAATTTGGTTTGTCCAAGCTCTTTCCCAAAAGACAAAGGGAATAGGAATCCAAGTTTCACTGCCGTTGAGAATGGGTCGGTTGCGCCGCTTGTATCTGGGTGCCACTTGAAATAGTAGGTATAGCATCTTTTTCGAGAGTTTGAAATAAAATACCGATTTTTGGGCCACTATTTTGTTTTGTCGACCAAGTTTAAGTTTGCCGATCAACATCAGGGTTTTGGCCGGAGCGCAGCCGTTCAATTTCTTCTCTTGCCCGCTGGATAGCGCTGCAATTGTCTACCGCTGCCCAGGTGGAGGCCAGAAACAGTCCGGGTAGGGAAACCTCTCCCTCGTCGTCGCTAAACAACACGCCAAGGAAGAAACACCAGCCCAGAAAAACCATCAAAGCTTTCCACCGCCGCGTGTAGAGGTAGGCTCCGAAGGCAAGCAGAATAGACAGAAGGATCACCATCCCCTCGGACTTTTGAGAAAGGGCATAGGTGCGCCGCACCTCTTCATCTCTGCGCTTTTGATCTTCTTGCTGGAGCAACTCTTGCAGATGCTTGTCCATAAGGCCGCCTCAAAATCGGACGGCCTTATCTTAAAAATCCTGGGAAGACCCTTGTTCAAAACAACTTTTCGGGATCCCACGGCAGAAGAAGAGAGGCGAGACTGGTCATCGCCCCTTCCTTCTGTAGAATGGGAAAGCCTCTCTCTAGTTGCAGGCTACAAGGCCCGGACGGACTCTGCCATGACCTCAGCTTCTTTTGCTTTTTCCCCTCGTGTTTTGGATCCCCTTGACCCGCAGGTGCGTCCGGATCCCCAGGGGCGGTTTGGGCCGTTTGGGGGTCGGTTTGTGCCGGAAACCCTGATGAGCGCCCTAACGGAGCTGGAGGAAGCCTTTGAGCATCACTGGCGGGATCCCGACTTTCGCGCCGAGTTTCACAACCTGTTGCGGGATTTTGTTGGGCGGCCCAGCCCCCTCTACTTTGCCCAGCGGCTAACCGAATACTACGGCGGCCCGCAGATCTACCTCAAACGGGAAGATCTCAACCACACCGGCGCCCACAAGATCAACAACGCCCTTGGCCAAGTGCTGCTGGCGGTGCGCATGGGCAAGCGGCGG
>NZ_JANSHQ010000291.1:0-4037 GCF_047461715.1 Synechococcus sp. R8-2
CCCCCCAGCCGTGCTTCTTGAAGGTCGGCTCCCTCCAGGTCGGCGTAGGCAAAGTTCCGCTCCCCACGCCGATAGGCCACGATCACCCCTTGCGCTCCCCCCACCGGGCGAAAGGGGCTGTAGGTGCAACAGGCCTGTTCTGCCTCCGGCTGGCCTAGCTGAGACAACAGCCGCCAAGCTTCCAGCCGCACCGCCCAAGAGCTGTTGCCAGCGAGGGCTGCAATGAGTTCGGCCAGGCCCGCCGACCCGTACTGCAGCAACTGGGATAGCGTGGCTAAGCGCACGGCTTCATCGCTATGGGCGAGTCGTCGCCGCGCCCCCTCGAGACCTCCCAGCACTAAGGCATGGGCCGGGGCGCTCCCGGTTGCCGTTTGCCCCCCCAACACCAGATCCCAAGGTTGGGGCCGGGATCCCTGGCCAGTTCTGACAGCCGGCTGAGGCTTACCTACCATGGGCAGATCCCGATGAACCTGGCTTATAGCCAACGCCCCACCACCACGCGGATGGTGCCATCCTCCAGCACTTCTTCGGCCTCGATGGTATAGCCCTGCTCACGGGCTGAGCGCAGCAAACTTTTGTGGGCGTAGCGCTGCAAAATCGGCTCCAGGAAGGTCTTGGGATCGATGCCCGCCCCCCACAGATCGGCCACCAGCTCGTAGTGATCCCCGTTGCGACGAAACCCGATGTCGAAGCCATTCTTTTGCCGGATCACCAGATCGGCGCGGGTGCGGTTCCAGAGATAGCCCCGCAGGCTGGCATTCCGCTGCACAGCGTAGCCCAATTCCTTCAGAGTCTCTTCCAGGAGATCGGCGTCTTTGATTTGCACTTGCAGGGTGGTGAAGTGAGACATGGCCCTTCCAATCCTTTGACCGATGGAGACCGGATCCTCACTATAAAGCGCCCTTGGGGTGGTGGAAGAAATGTAAACCATCCTGCGGTGGGTCGAGCGAGCGGAACGCAGCTCCCCCTTTCTCCCGCAGGAGTGCAACACACCTGGGCCTGGAGGGTCGCTGGGCTGGCCTGACCTGCCTTCTTATGTAGGCGCGCGCTGGGGCATTCGCGATAGCGGTACGGAGCACCAAGGCTGAGGCATCCGCGCCTGGCGTGTTCGGTAACACAGAAATCTTGGATCTACATCTAGCGTCTAAAGTCAAGAATTGACGATAGTCTCCACTATGTTTGGAGGCAGCAGCAAAAATCTGTCCCACAGGGATCTGTTCTCGTCTGTCTCCGGCTGGAACTGCCGGCGATGAGGTACCAAACCAGCCCCAAGCCGTTCCAAAAACCCGCCGATGACCCTTGCTGTGCCTTGCCAAGTAAGCTTTTCCGATGGCTCTGCGAACAAAAATACTCATCTCTAGTCCCACAAATTGGATGAAAAAATTGCTTTTTTGTCTCTTGAAGATCTCTTGAAGATCTGATTTGGTACCAAAAACTGGTCAAGCAAGTGGAATAATTTTTTCAATCTATCTAGAACTTAAGATTGAGTTTATAAAATAGTTAATCTCTTCCCTCCTACTTAAGGTAGAGTTACTACTCAATAAAAAAGGACTTAAAGCACTGCCGGTAGTGTCTAGTGAAGCAGCCTCAATAAATTTAGTGAGTCAAACACCGAGTTCTGGATTAGATTTTTCGAAGTCAAAGCCTTTACGAAAAGGCTTTTGTGCTGGTATGAATAAGGTGCTGTTTGCAGAAAGGTCAGCTTCGTGTGTAGGAAGAGGGCCCGATGCAGCAGGAGAAGTAGAGATTCTGACAGGACATGAATTTATGGTGTGGGGTTTGATATGTCAGAAAGTCTTGACTTGCAAGATGCGGTGGGGCGTTTCTTAAAGACGATTGGCCGCTACTCGTTGCTCACCGCTGAAGAAGAGCTCCGCCTGGCTCACCAGGTGCAGCGGATGGTGACGCTCTTGGAGCAACGGCAGCCCTATGAGTCTGTGGAAGGTTGGAGCCGGCGGCTGGGGATCCCCTTGGCAGAGCTGCAGCAGATCCTGCGGCAGGGGGAAGCAGCCAAGAAACGAATGGTGGAGTGTAACCTTCGCTTGGTGGTGTCGATTGCTAAGCGCTATCGCAATCGCGGCTTGCCGTTTCTGGATTTGATTCAGGAAGGCACGATCGGCCTCACCCGCGCCGTGGAAAAGTTCGATCCCACCCGTGGCTACAAGTTCTCCACCTATGCCACTTGGTGGATCCGGCAAAGCGTGAACCGGGGCATCCAAAACAAGGGGCGGATGATCCGTCTGCCGGCCCACATGTACGAAAAAGTCTCCCAGGTGAAGCGGCGCTACCGCGAGTTATCTGCCGAAAGGGGATCCCGTCCCCAAGCGGAAGAAGTTTTTGATTCTCTGGATATTGGCGATAACTACCGGGAGCTGATCACCCGCCACATGGCAGAGATGCGTTCCTTGAATGTGGGGGTAGGGGATGAAGACGGCACCGAGCTGCAGCACTTCATCCCAGATGAAGACAACGACCCTGTTGAACACCTAACCCAGCTTGCCCGTCGAGAGGAAGTCCGCGCGCTGGTGGGCCAACTGAGTGAACGAGAACGACAGGTGATCGTGGCTCGCTATGGGCTGGATGGATCGAGGGGCCTAACGCTGCGGGAAATTGGGGAGCACATCGGCCTTTCGCGAGAGCGAGTCCGACAAATTGAGCGGCGGGCCTTGCGGAAATTGCGGCGGCTGCAACAGGAATACTCCACGCCCAAAGCTGCCAAACCCTGGGTTAACGGGAACCTGTAACCGTTTGCGTCAGCGGTGCGCAGCACTGTAGAAAGGTTTTTTCACCACTTCGGCAGGCTGGCGCTGCCCCCGAATTTCAATTTCCAGCCGGGATCCCACCTTGGCCCAAGCCGGAGCGACATAGCCCAAGCCGATGCCGTAGCCCAAACTGGGAGAATGGGTGCCGCTGGTTACCCGTCCGATCGGCTCAGGGGAGTTGGGAGCGTAGATGGCATAGCCGCTGCGGGGGATGGCCGGATGCAGCATGCGAAACCCCACCAGGTGGCGAGGGATCCCTTGCTGCCGTTGGCTTTCGATGGCGGGCTTGCCGATGTAGTCCCCTGGGTTGTTCACCAACCAGCCCAAGCCGGCTTCTAAGGGAGTGGTGCTCTCGTCCATGTCCTGCCCGTAAAGATGGAAGGCAGCCTCCAGGCGCAGGGTATCGCGGCAGCCCAGCCCACAGGGTTGTACGCCGGCCTGAATCAGTTGCTCCCAAAGGCGGATGCCGTCTTCGGGGCTGAGCATGACTTCAAAGCCATCTTCTCCGGTGTAGCCGGTGCGGGCCACGAAGATAGACTCTCCCAAGGCTCCCGCCGCTCCGGCAAACTGACCGTGCTGAAACCGGCGCAAAGCCTTCAGGGATCCCTCCAAAAAGGGCTGGAGAACCTGTTCGGCTGCCGGCCCCTGCACCGCCAACAAGACCCGAGTGTCGGAGTGATCCTGAAGGTTGACTCCGGGGATCCCTTGGAAGTGGTGGTTGAGCCAATCCCAATCCTTCTGCCGGGTAGCTGCATTGACGATCACGCTCCAGTGCTCCAGCTCACCCTCCGGTGGATGCCGGTAGAAGATGACATCATCCAAAATGCCCCCCAGTGGATTGAGCAGGACGGTGTAGCGACCGGATCCCACAGGAACGGCGCTCAGATCGCTGGGAACCAGACGGCTGAGGTGGGATCCCAGCTCCGGCCCCCAGAGGGTGAACTTGCCCATGTGGGAAATGTCGAATGTCCCCACCCTCTCCCGCACTGCCCGATGTTCTGCTATCACTCCCCGATACTGCAGCGGCATTTCCCAGCCGGCAAAAGAGACAAATCGCGCCCCCAAAGCTTGATGAAGGGAGAACAAGGGGGTGCGCTGCAGAGGCGTTTGGCTCATCAAGGGATCCTCAGCGGTCTAAAGACTAAAAGGTCAAAGACTAAAATAAGTGCAGCATCGCCCATTTCTCGGAGCTTGTGCCATGCGCCTTCTCCACACCATGATCCGCGTCGGCAACCTGGAGCGCTCCCTGCGGTTTTACCGAAAAAACGCCGTAAA
>NZ_JANSHQ010000292.1:0-667 GCF_047461715.1 Synechococcus sp. R8-2
CCCCGACAGCCCAGCTGTTGCTGACTGTCCCCCAGCACTTGCGACCGATTTGGCTCCTCCCTTTGAGGTCAACCTTGGCAAGGTCCACCTCACCCTTCCAGCAAACCCACTCCAGAAGACATAGAACCTGTCCCCAGGCAGCCTCGACGCAATCCTTCAGGTCACTAGACGGGGAGAGAAGCTGGCGGACGAAGATATCGAGAAGATATCGATGGATATCGATCTTGCTTGAGAATCTGAACTGGCTGGGCTAAGCCATCTCTTCTAGAGGTGTTGTTTTGCTCCAGTTGTTTTGCCCCAAAAGGCGACCCCAAACGGGGCCGCCCAGTCTTTATCCAGCCCTTATGGAGATTTTCAGAGGATCCCCACCTCACCTACAAGGGCAAACAGTATTCACCTCAGTAGCTTACGCCCCGGTAGGTCAGGGGCTGATGAGGGTGAGGCATCGCTTTCTTGCTGGTGTGATGCGCCCAGAAGGTTTGACCGCGATACTGAGCCTGCAACTCCTCATCGCTGAGCTGAGTATGCGCAGGAACGTAGTCAAAGGTGTTGCCACGGAAAGAGAGTTTCATATATCGCCTCCATCAACGAAGGGTTGAGTTTGTTGTCGTTGGGCCCTACGCCACGGAAAGAGTGGCGCGATTCAGTTGAGGCGCGTTCCTTCGGG
>NZ_JANSHQ010000293.1:0-10368 GCF_047461715.1 Synechococcus sp. R8-2
TGATCCATCGCCAGGCCCATCTGGTCGAGGGCTTCTCGGAACCCTTCCGCCGGGCGGTGGAAAGGGAAATCCGCCGTCTGGGGGTGGAAATCTGGGCCGGATGTCAGGTGAAAGCCTTTGGGCCGGAGCACGTGTGGCTCTCGGATGGCACCGAGTTGATAGCTCAGACCCGCCTGTGGGCAGGTGGCTTCCAGGTGCCGAGCTGGTTGAGCACCTGCGGCTTGCCAACAGGGCCGACGGGAGCCCTGCTCGTGGACAAATACCTGCGGGTGCAAGGCTCAGAGCACATCTTGGCGGTGGGGGACTGCGCTGACTTTGTTTGGGGATCCCGCCTCTTGCCCAAGATCGGCGTGTACGCGGTGCGCCAGGGGCCAATTGCAGCCCAAAACCTGCTGCGGCTCATCCGCGGCCAACCTCTGATCCCCTACCGACCGCAGGCCACGGTTTTTGTTTGTGTAACGGTGGGGAACCGCGTTGCCGTTGCCGAGAAAGGCAGGCTGGTCTGGCGCGGCTATTCAGCCACGGTGCTGAAGAACTTTTTTGATTGGCTGTACATGCGCAAACTTAAGCCCCTGCGCTGGCAGGAGTTTTTCTACTGACTCAAGCTCTACCAAGAACGGGGTTAAGATCAAAACCAGATGGGCCAGGTCGGGCTCGCTTCCCAAATCCTGAATATCTGAGAACTATGGCTATTCCCGGCGGCAATGGGCTATGAGCGGATCGACTTTTGCCGACCGGCCAGAGCAGCGACCAACCAGGAGCAACAATGCCTCTAGATAACCTGCGCGGACTCTATCAGCAAGTCATTCTGGAGCGGTACAAAAAGCCCCACAACTTCGGCAGAGTGGATCCCGTCCACCGCCACCAACGTGGCCACAACCCCTCCTGTGGCGACACCATCGACCTCACCTTACAACTGGATCCCAGCCAGGAGCGGATTGTCGATATCAAATTCGAGGGGGCAGGCTGTGCCATTGCCCTGGCTTCTGCCGATCTCATGGCGGATGCGGTGCGGGGGCGCACCATCCCCGAAGCTCTGCAGTTGGTGGAGCGCTTCCAAGCCATGATGCGCGGTGGCGAAGAGTTCCCGCGGGAGCAACGGGCTTTGAACGCCATGAAAGGGGTAGCCCAATTTCCAGTGCGCATCAAATGCGCCAACCTGGCCTGGCATGCGCTCAAATACGCGCTGGAATCGCCCGAACCCCAGGCCAATGGGTCGGCCGTTGTGAGCAACGAAAACACCGACTGACCGCCTTCCGCATACCCGAATATCGGCTGGAAACTCAGGGGCAATCAATCGTGTTGATTAACTGGAGACATTCCCCTGGTGCTCAAGGGTGTTAGCAGACCAGGGCTTGCTGCCGTTGTCGCTGTTGGCGTTCTAGAGCTTCAAACAGGGCTTGAAAGTTGGCTTCGCCAAAGCCTGTGGCTCCACCCAACCGTTGGATGACCTCGAAAAAAAACGTGGGCCGGCCAAACAGAGGCTGAGTGAAGGTTTGCAACAACAGGGGGGGGTGTCGGGAATCAGAGGCAGGCAAGGTGGTATCCAAAAGGAGCTGCTGCTCCACCAAGTCGTGCCAGGAGATGGTGGGCAACCCACCAGAAGGGAGTACTGCTCCAGAGGCCAGCTCCCTTGCCAGGTTTGTGTAGTACTCCGGTGGCACCTGCAGAAAGTTTACGCCTCCCTGTCGCAGCCGGCGCACACTGGCGAAGACATCTGAGCTGTGCAACGCCGCATGTTGCAGGCCAGGGCCATGATGGGCATCCAAAAACTCCTGGATCTGGGAAGCGGCACAGGTGGGCTCGTTGATGGCCAACTGGATCCCGGCTTCAGGATCTCCCACCACCACACTTTCTAGGCCAGAGGTGTTGGTGCGGATGCTATAGCGATACAGAGACCGCCAACCCAGCACCTGCCCATACCAATCTGCCGCTGCCTGCAGGGATCCCTGCTCCACGTTCAATACCAGGTGATCCCAGTGGGAAAACAGGTTCTCCTCAGCAGGGGCTGAATCGGGGATCCCTGAGCTGGGGATCAAAGAATGCCTGAGTCCATAAGGAGTGCGCAGGCACAGAGCAGGGCAGCCTTCGTCTTCTGCCGGGATCCACTCCACTTGGGCTCCTCGCCTCTGCAAAAGCTCTGCCAAGCCCAACAGCTCTTGCTCCTCCACCGCCAAGGCCACATCCACCACCCCAGGCGAATGTTGCTGCAAATAGCGATCCACCTCATCCCCGGCGTGAGCCGGCTGAGATAGGCGCAAGCGCAGGGATCCCTGACGCAGACAGAGGGTACTGCCGAGCTGTCCTTCCATTCGGAAGCCCCAAACTTGACAAAAGTGTTCCTGCCAACGGGGCAGATCCCAAAGATAGAAGTGCAGGTGATGGATCCCTTGGACGATTCGATTGGACTGGTTCATAGAGCAAGGCACTGCTAAGGTAAAGGCCGAGTATCCTGACGTTCTCACGGCAACAGACGACCTGGGCCGTCCTACCTCAGCATAGGCCCGCCATTTGCCGATGGAAAAGCGTAAAACAACGTTAAGAAGATATTAAAACAGCATTAAAAAATAGGATGAAAATAAGATTAAAAAATCACGCAACCGAAAATATCCTCAGAGCGCAAGGGACTAAAATTAAATCAGGCGAGGTGTATTTAGAACGCCTAAAAAAGAAACAGAAGAGTTGCCAAAAGCCCTTCGTAGGATCCCTATAAGCCTTGCAGAGATCTATTGGTTCTTTAGCTCTCTTTTAGAGCCTGCGTGGGGCAAAGGCCGGGGTGCTGCCTCGCCCTGTCGATAGATTATCAGGCGTAATAGCCGGGAGGATTGTTATGGTTGCCAGTGTGCAGCGTTCTGTAGCATCACCTACAGAATTGAAGGCGGAACCAAGGACAGGATCCAACGCAGCCGGTCAAAAAGTTTTGAGCGATTTTGCAACGGGAGCCTGGCAGCGCTCCATCGACGTCAGAGACTTTATTCAGCGCAATTACACCCCCTACACCGGTGATGAAACCTTCTTAGCTGCAGCCACCGAGCGCACCCAGCGGCTGTGGGCCAAGGTCAAGGATTTGATGGCTCTGGAGCGAGAGCGAGGGATCCTAGATGCCGATACTGCCGTTCCCTCTACCATCACCAGCCACGCCCCTGGCTATATCGACCCAGAGCTGGAACAAATTGTGGGGCTGCAGACGGACAAACCCCTGAAGCGGGCCATCATGCCCTTTGGCGGCATCCGCGTGGTGGAGTCTTCCCTCAAAGCCTATGGCTACGAGCTGGATCCCCGCACCAAGGAAATTTTTACCCGGTACCGCAAAACCCACAACGACGGCGTTTTTGATGCTTACACCGAAGAGATGCGCCGCTGCCGCCGCTCCGGGATCATCACCGGCCTGCCCGATGCCTACGGTCGGGGTCGCATCATTGGGGACTACCGGCGGGTGGCCCTCTACGGGGTGGATCGGCTCATCGAAGACAAGCAGGCCCAAAAAGCCAGTCTAGACCTGGACACGATGGACGAAGAGACCATCCGCCTGCGGGAGGAGCTCTCCGAGCAGATTAAGGCCCTACAAGAGCTGAAAGAGATGGGATCCCGCTACGGGTTTGACCTGGGCCGTCCGGCAGCCAACGCCCGCGAAGCCATCCAATGGCTGTACCTGGCCTACCTGGCAGCCGTCAAGGAGCAAAACGGGGCGGCCATGTCCTTGGGGCGGGTGTCCACCTTCCTGGACATCTACATCGAGCGGGATCTGCAGGCCGGGATCCTCACCGAGGAAGAGGCCCAGGAGCTCATTGACCACTTTGTTATGAAGCTGCGCATGGTCAGGTTTTTGCGCACGCCCGAGTACAACGAGCTATTCAGCGGGGATCCCACCTGGGTTACCGAGTGCATCGGCGGCATGGGCCTAGATGGGCGGCCTTTGGTCACCAAAACCAGCTTCCGCATGCTGCATACCCTCTACAACCTTGGCCCAGCGCCCGAGCCCAACTTGACCGTGCTCTGGTCGGAGCGGCTGCCGGAAGCCTTCAAGCGCTACTGCGCCAAGGTCTCCATTGAAACCAGCTCCATCCAGTACGAAAACGACGACTTGATGCGCCCCTACTGGGGGGATGACTACGGCATCGCCTGCTGTGTGTCGGCCATGCGCATCGGCAAGCAGATGCAGTTTTTTGGAGCGCGGGTGAACTTGGCCAAGTGCCTGCTCTATGCCATCAACGGCGGTCGGGATGAGATCTCCGGCGAGCAGGTGGCTCCTGCTTTCGCCCCCATCACCGCCGATGTCCTGGACTACGACGAGGTGTGGCCGCGCATGGCGCAGATGATGGCCTGGCTGGCCAAAACCTACGTCAACACCATGAACATCATCCACTACATGCACGACAAGTACTGCTACGAGCGCCTGGAGATGGCCCTGCACGACCGGGACGTGCTGCGCACCATGGCCTTTGGGTTGGCCGGCCTGTCGGTAACAGCCGACTCCCTATCCGCCATCAAATACGCGCGGGTACGGGCCATCCGGGATGAGCGGGGCCTAGTGGTGGATTACGCGGTGGAGGGCGACTTCCCCAAATACGGCAACAACGACGACCGAGTTGACTCCATTGCAGTGCAACTGGTGCAGACCTTCATGGCCGAGCTGCGCAAGCACAAGACCTACCGCAATGCCATCCCCACCCAGTCCATCCTCACCATCACCTCCAACGTGGTCTACGGCAAGAAAACCGGCAACACCCCCGACGGGCGGCGAGCGGGCGAGCCCTTTGCCCCAGGGGCCAACCCCATGCACGGCCGGGACACCAAGGGGGCGGTGGCGTCGCTGGCTTCGGTGGCCAAGCTGCCCTACGACGACGCTCTGGATGGGATCTCCAACACCTTCTCGATTGTGCCGGCGGCCCTAGGTCGCACAGCGGAGGAGCGGGTTGTCAATCTAGTGGGGCTGCTGGATGGCTACATGCGGGATGGCGGTTTCCACCTCAACGTCAATGTTCTCAACCGCGAGACCCTGCTGCATGCCATGGAGCACCCGGAGCTCTACCCACAGCTCACCATCCGGGTTTCCGGCTATGCGGTGAACTTCATCAAGCTCACCCGCGAGCAGCAACTGGATGTCATTAACCGCACGTTCCATCAACACTGCTAAAAGACCAGCCTGGGGATCCCTGAAGTCCGCCCATACCGGGGTCGATGGAAGGGATCCCCCATCGATAACCGAGGAGGCCCGATGATCATGACTGTTTGTAGCGCTGCGGATCTGGTCAGCCAGTATGCCTCAGGACGGCGCGATTTTCGGGAGATCGATTTGCAGGGGGCTGAGCTGCAGGGGATCCATTTGGCTGGCGCCGATCTCAGCTATGCCGATTTCAGTGGGGCCAACTTGGCGGGGGCCAATTTGCGGGGGTGCGATCTCAGCTATGCCGACTTCAGCGGAGCTAACCTATCGGGAGCCGATTTGCGGGGATGTCTCCTCTTTGGCAGCAATTTCCGAGGGGCGCTCTTAGAAGGAGCCTTGTTGGATCACGCAGATTTCGATGCCTATACCCATTTCCCGAAGGATTTTGATCCCAAGGCCCACCGCCTGCACGGCATCACGGTGGATACCTCCGTGCCTAGCCCACACGACCCATCGGTCTGAGCTGGGTGGGATCCCCAAGCTGCCCTTTCGGCTTTTTATCCCCCTTTCTCCCTTCCAGCCAGGATAGCAGCGGTCTAGCTAAAAGACCCTAGGGATCCAAAAAAATCTAGTCCCAACCTAATCCAAAGAGAAATGGAAACTGTGTTCTATTTAACCTGAGTTAGCAATCTGGAAGAAAACCTCAAGATTGATTGATATTTTGCAAAAGTCATCCAGGATAAAAGTATGGATACCGTTATGAACCCCCTGACACCAATTGCTGGGCGCATTCACTCGGTGGAAACCTGTGGCACCGTCGATGGGCCAGGAATCCGCTTCGTAATTTTTACACAGGGTTGTCCACTTCGCTGTTTGTATTGCCACAACCCTGACTGTCGGGATCCGGAGGCGGGACAGCTTGTTACGGTTGAGTCTTTAATTGCCGAGATCCAACGTTACAAGAATTACTTGCGAGCGGGGGGAGTTACGGTTACCGGGGGAGAGCCTTTGCTGCAACCTGACTTCGTGGCCGAGATCTTCCGTCGCTGTCATGAGTTGGGCTTGCACACGGCTTTGGATACTTCTGGCTATGGGCAACTGGAAGCAGCCAAGCCTGTGTTGGAGCATACAGATTTGGTGTTGCTGGATATCAAGTCTTATCTGCCGGAGCTGTATCGAAAGGTCACCGGTGTTTCGCTAGAACCCACTCTTAATCTGGCCCGCTATTTAGACCAGATCCACAAGCCTACCTGGATTCGTTTTGTGCTGGTTCCCGGCTTGACGGATCCCGAGGAAAACATTAAGGGTCTGGCCGAGTTTGTGGCCACCTTATCCAACGTGGAGCGAGTGGAAGTTTTGCCCTTTCACAAGATGGGGGAATACAAATGGCAGCAATTGGGATTGCCTTACACCCTTGCCGATGTCGATCCACCCACACCCGAACAGGTGAATCACGCCTTACAAATCTTTCGGGATCAAGGACTGGTGGCTATTTGACAATTCTGCAGTTGCGGCTTGGGTCAGCATAGCCAGGTCACGCTTAGATCCGAAGTGATTCACAGTTAATCTCTAAAACCTCTGCACCGTCTCCAGATTGGCCCTGAGCTGACTGGAATCCAAGTTGATCCCCAGGCTAACTTTACGGACTCTATGTGAACTGAAGAATACCCCAAGAGGAGGGATCCCCAATGGAAGTTTGCGTCACCTACCGCGATGGTGTTCAGTTCCAAGCGGAAAGCCGAGGGCACCGCATTCTCAGCGACCAGCCTTTGGACAATCACGGTCGAGATCAGGGAATGACGCCGCCGGAATGGTTTCTGGCTTCTCTGGGCGCCTGTGTTGGTTTTTATGCCGTCAAATATCTGGAAGCTCGGCAGTTGGATCCCAGTGGACTAGAGGTGGTGGTCACGGCGGAGAAAGTTGAGCATCCGGCTCGCCTAGACAACATTCACATTCGTGTAAAAACTGGGATCCCGCTGGACGAAAGGCATCAAAAGGGGCTGGAAAAAGCAGTTGATGCCTGCATCATTCACAATACGCTCACCCATCCCCCCACCCTGACCACCGAAATCCAAGTTCCTGCTCCTGTTGGCGCCTAGATTGCCATTCGGGTTATTCGACTATTTCCAACTATCCGATTGTCAATTGTTCCTATCGTCTAAGTCTTGATGAGTTTTGGAGGGATCCACCGATGCCAGTGACCCATCTAGCCGAGCTGGAAACCTTGATCCAGCAGGTGAAGGCTGCCCAAGCTGAATACGCAACTTTCACCCAAGAACAGGTAGACCGGATTTTTCACAGAGCCGCTCTGGCTGCCAACAACGAACGGATCCCGTTGGCCAAGCTGGCGGTACAGGAAACCGGCATGGGTATTGTGGAGGACAAGGTGATCAAAAATCACTTTGCCTCGGAATACATTTACAACAAATACAAACACGAGAAAACCTGCGGGGTTATCGAGCGGGATGAGAGCTTTGGCTACGAGCGCATTGCTGAACCGGTGGGTCTTTTGGCAGGTATTGTGCCGGTAACCAACCCTACCTCGACGACAATTTTCAAGGCTCTGATCACCCTCAAAACCCGCAACGGCATTATCTTTTCCCCTCATCCCCGCGCCAAAAAATGTACTATTGCCGCAGCCAAAGTGGTTAAGGAAGCCGCCGAGGCAGCGGGTGCTCCCGTGGGGCTCATTGGCTGGATCGATGAGCCCACCATCGAGCTGTCCCAGGCTTTGATGCAGCATCCTGAGGTGAAGCTGATCTTGGCTACCGGCGGGCCTGGCATGGTTAAAGCGGCCTACTCTTCGGGCCACCCGTCTTTGGGGGTGGGAGCGGGCAATACCCCGGCAGTGATCGATGCCAGTGCCGATATTCCCATGGCTGTCAGCTCGATTTTGTTGAGCAAGACCTTCGACAACGGCATGATCTGTGCCTCAGAACAGGCAGTGGTGGTGGTGGATGCCATCTACGAGCAGGTCAAGGCCGAGTTCGGCCATCGGGGGGCCTACATTTTGGATCCGGAACAAATCGAAGCCGTGCGCCGCATCCTTCTCAAAGACGGTCGCCTCAATCCGGCCATTGTGGGCCAGTCGGTGCAGACCATCGCTGCCCTGGCCGGTATCCAGGTACCCGAAGGCACCAAACTGCTGATTGGGGAAGTGGAGAAGGTGGGGCCGGAGGAGCCCTTCTCCTACGAAAAATTGGCCCCTGTTCTGGCCCTCTACCGCGCCAACGATTTCCACAGCGCCGTAGATGTTGCTGTCCAACTGGTCAATTTCGGCGGGCGGGGACACACCTCTGTTTTGTATACAGATCCCGCCAATCGGGACGATATTGCCTACTTTGAAAATGCCCTGCAAACCGGTCGAGTCTTGATCAACACTCCCTCTTCACAAGGGGCCATTGGGGATCTCTACAACTTCAAGCTAGATCCCTCTCTGACTTTGGGCTGTGGCACTTGGGGAGGCAATTCGATCTCCGAGAATGTGGGGCCGCGCCACCTGCTCAACATTAAAACGGTAACCCAACGTCGGGAAAACATGCTCTGGTTTCGGATCCCGCCCAAGGTTTACTTCAAGCCCGGATGTCTGCCTATTGCTCTGCGGGAATTGGCCGGCAAAAAACGCGCCTTTTTGGTGACCGATAGGCCGCTCTTTGAGTTGGGCATATTGCATCCCATCACCCAGGTTTTGGATGAGATTCGCGTGAGCTGGGATGTGTACCACGATGTAGAGCCGGATCCCACCCTCAGCAACGTCAATCGCGGTCTGGAGCAGTTGCGCCAGTTTCAACCGGATGTGATTATTGCGGTCGGTGGGGGATCCCCGATGGATGCGGCCAAGGTGATGTGGCTGATGTACGAGCAGCCCCAGGTGGAGTTTGAAGGCTTGGCGATGCGCTTTATGGACATCCGCAAGCGGGTTTACGAGCTGCCGCCACTGGGGCAAAAAGCTCAGCTCATCTGCATCCCCACCACTTCCGGCACGGGATCCGAGGTGACGCCCTTTGCCGTAGTGACCGATGACCGGGTGGGGATCAAATACCCCCTGGCGGACTACGCCCTCACCCCCACCATGGCCATTGTGGATCCGGATCTCACCTTAAAGATGCCCAAGAAGCTAACGGCTTACGGCGGCATCGATGCCCTCACCCATGCTCTGGAAGCCTATGTGTCGGTGATGGCCAGCGACTTTACCGATGGGCTGGCCCTGCAGGCCATCAAGCTCCTGATGACCTACCTGCCGCGGGCCTATGAAAAAGGTGCTGCAGATCCAGAAGCCCGAGAAAAAGTTCACTACGCCGCCACCATTGCCGGCATGGCCTTTGCCAACGCCTTTTTGGGGGTGTGCCACTCCCTGGCCCACAAGCTGGGATCCACCTTCCATCTGCCCCACGGCCTGGCCAATGCCCTGATGATCACCCACGTCATCCGCTACAACGCCACCGACGCCCCCTTTAAGCAGGCCATCTTTCCCCAATACCGCTATCCCAACGCCAAGCACCGCTACGCGGAAATTGCCGATTACCTACAGTTGGGCGGGGCGGATGACGATGAAAAGGTCATGCGCCTCATCGAGGCCATCGAAGAGCTCAAGCGGAAACTGGAGATCCCGGCCACCATTCGCGAGGCCCTGGGGGAGAAAGAGCGGGAGTTTTACGACCGTCTGGAGGCGATGGCGGAGCAAGCCTTTGACGACCAATGCACCGGCGCCAACCCCCGCTATCCCCTCATTCAAGACATGAAGGAGCTGTACGTTTTGGCCTATCGGGGCTGCCGGGTGGATTCTGCTCTCTACCACCAGCCGGAACCAGTGTTGGCCTAAGGAGTAGGGTATGTGGCAACGACTGGATCCCAGTGTGGATATCTGGAGGGCCCGATCCCATCCCCTGAATCCCATTTTTCTGCCCCGTTCGGTGGCGGTGGTGGGGGCCACGGAGCGGGAGGGCAGCGTGGGGCGGACGGTGTTGTGGAACCTCATTAGCCACCCCTTTGGCGGCACGGTTTACCCGGTCAATCCCAAGCGGCACCAGGTGTTGGGGATCCGGGCCTACGAGCGGCTGTCCGCTCTGCCGGAGCCGGTGGATCTGGCCATTATCGCCATTCCGGCAGCGGGGGTGCCCAAGGTGGTGCAGGAGTGCGTAGAAGCCGGGGTCAAGGGCGCCATTGTTCTTTCAGCAGGCTTCAAGGAAACGGGCCCTGCTGGCTGGGAGCTGGAGAAGCAAATTCAGCAGACTATCCAATCGCGTCAGCGGGACGGAGTC
>NZ_JANSHQ010000294.1:0-6346 GCF_047461715.1 Synechococcus sp. R8-2
TTGGTGTTCTTTTGGAAACATCAGGATCCCTGAGGTTTGGCTAGGCTATCTGTTGGCAGGTGGCAAGCTCTCGCTAGGGTTGTTCGATATGGGAGCGAGGCTCCAGGTGGATGAGGATCCGCGCTGGCCCGTAGCGCTCCTGCAAGAGGCGTTCAACTTCCTCGGTAAGGTGGTGGGCGGACTCGATATCCTGCGGCTCCACCACCAGGTGCATCTCGATAAAGACCATTT
Source organism: Synechococcus sp. R8-2 (assembly GCF_047461715.1). Lineage (NCBI taxonomy): Bacteria > Bacillati > Cyanobacteriota > Cyanophyceae > Synechococcales > Synechococcaceae > Synechococcus > Synechococcus sp. R8-2. The sequence goes on from NZ_JANSHQ010000294.1 coordinate 232, forward strand.
CCCCTGGGATCCCGCGGGAAGTGATGTCATGGCAGTCGAGCACGCCTGGCACGCTCAGGATCAGATCCCGCAGGGCCTCGGCAGGGATCGCCACCCGGTCGGTGAGGTAGGGAAGATTCTCCTGCAGCACTTCCCAGCCGCTTCGGAGCACCAGCAGCGCCACCGGCAAAGCCAGGGCTTGATCCAACCAAGGGATCCCCCAATAATGCATGCCGGCCAACCCCAGCAACACCGTCAGCGTTACCCCAACGTCGCTGAGGGTATGGCGAGCATCGGCCAACAGCAGCGAGCTGGATAGCGCTTTGCCCCAGCGGTGCTCGTAGAGGGTAACAAAGACGTTAATGCCCAACACCCCCACCATCACCCCCAAGGTTAGCTCGTCAATCTGCAGGTGGGGCTGGGGCTCCCAAAACCGCTCCACGGCTGTGCGCAAGATTTCCAGGCTGGCCATCCCCAAAAAGGCGGCGATCCCCAGCGCTCCAATGGCTTCAAACTTGCGATGGCCGTAGGGATGGTCGTCATCGGGCTCTGGCGAAGAAAAGCGCATGGCCACCAAGCCCAAAATGTTGCTGGCGCTGTCGGTGGAGCTGTGTAGGGCATCGGCAATTAGGCTTAGGGATCCCGTCGTCAGCCCCAGGATTAACTTGATCAGAAACACCAGGACATTTAGCCCTAGCGTGACGTACAGCACCCTCTGCACTTGGCGCTGACGGCAGCTGGCTATGGCAGCAGAATCCAGAAAGCTCACTGCAGCTCGGGCGGGGATCCACAGATATCCTGCTTTATTCTGTCACCGACCTCAATAGGGGTAAGGGAGGGTACCCTAAAAGCAAGCTGCTAAGGCTTAGTCAAGTGGCCGCCGATTGGGGAGCGAACTCTGAGTATGCACGTTGCTGTGGTAGGCGCTGGCTATGTGGGCCTGGTAACAGGGGCTTGCCTGGCTCACCTAGGAAATAGCGTTATCTGTGTGGACAACAACCCCGCCAAGATTGAAGGGCTGCAGCGGGGTCGCCTGCCCATCTACGAGCCCGGCCTGGAAGAGCTGGTGCGGGAGGGAACTGCGGCGGGTCGGCTGCACTTTAGCACCGATCTGGGCTCTGGGATCCAGGCCAGCGAGGTGGTGTTTATTGCCGTGGGCACCCCGGCCCTGCCCAGCGGGGATCCCGATCTGCGCTACGTGGAAGCAGTGGCGCGGGAAATTGGCCAGCATCTGGACGAGCACTATCGGGTCATTGTCAACAAATCCACTGTGCCCATTGGCTCTGGGGACTGGGTGCGCATGCTCATTTTGGACGGGGCCGCCGAAGCCGCCAAGCAGCGGCTGAGCAGCCGAGAAGTGGGGAGGGATCCTGAGGCCAGATCCCTGACCTTGGAGCTCTCGCCTTGGACGCCGCAGTTTGACGTGGTGAGCAACCCCGAGTTCCTACGGGAGGGCAGTGCCATCCAAGATACCTTCTACCCGGATCGCATTGTGATTGGCTCTAACAGCCCCCGCGCCATTGAAATCATGCGGCAGCTGTATGAACCCATCCTCAACCGCCAGCAGGGCCTGCAAGGGGATCCCGTGCCTTTGCTGGTGACCGACCTGGCTTCTGCCGAAATGATCAAGTATGCCGCCAACGCCTTCCTGGCCACCAAGATTAGCTTCATCAACGAAATGGCCAACATCTGCGAGCGCACCGGCGCCGACATCACCCAGGTGGCAGAAGGGATCGGCCTAGATAGGCGCATTGGCCGCGCCTTTCTCAACGCCGGCATAGGGTGGGGCGGAAGCTGCTTCCCCAAAGATCTGGCGGCTCTTATCCAAACCGCTGCTGACTATGGCTATGAGGCCAAGCTGTTGCAGGCCACGGTGGAGGTCAACCGAGAACAGCGGCAGCGCCTGGTGGAAAAGCTGCAGCAAGCCCTCAAGGTGCTCAAGGGAAAAACCATTGGCCTACTGGGTCTGACGTTTAAACCCCACACCGACGACCTGCGGGATGCCCCTTCCCTGACCTTAATCGAGCAGCTCCACCGCCTTGGGGCCAAGGTCAAGGCATATGATCCGATTGTATCCGCCTCGGGGATGCGGGAGGGGTTGGCCCATGTGGTGGTGGAAACGGATGTGTTCCGGCTGGCCCAGGACTGCGATGCCCTGGTGCTGGTGACGGAGTGGCCGGAGTTTTTGTCGCTGGATTACCGACGGATTGCAGAGCTCATGCGGCGGCCCTTGCTCATCGATGGCCGTAACTGTCTGGATCGGGAGGCGGTGCAGCAGGCGGGCATAACCCTCATCGGAGTGGGCTGGTAGGCGCTGAGAAACAAGGGGAATTCATGAAAATCTTGGTTACAGGTGGCCTGGGATTTATCGGATCCCACTTGGTAACCCGCCTTCTGCAAGAAGGCCACTGGGTCATTTGCCTGGACAATGGCTCCACAGGCCGGCAGCTCAATGTCCAGGCCCATCTGGACAACCCCGCCTTTCAGCTCATCTGGCACGACGTGGCGGATCCCTTGCCGCCCGCTTTGGCAGAGGCTGGGATCCAGCAGATCTACCACCTGGCCTGCCCCGCTTCTCCCCCCCACTACCAAGCGGATCCCATCCGCACCATCCGCACCAGCGTCTGGGGCACCTACCACCTGCTGCAACTGGCCCAGAAAACAGGGGCTAGGTTCCTGCTGGCCTCCACCTCAGAAGTGTACGGGGATCCCCAAGTGCATCCCCAACCGGAAGACTACTGGGGCCACGTCAACCCCATTGGCCCGCGGGCCTGCTACGACGAATCCAAGCGCTTGGCGGAAACCCTCACCTTCGACTGGCAGCGGCAATACCAGACGGAGATCCGGGTAGCCCGCATCTTCAACACCTACGGCCCTGCCATGCGGGAGGACGATGGCCGCGTGGTGAGCAACTTCATCGTCCAGGCCCTACGCGGGGATCCCCTGACGGTCTATGGGGATGGATCCCAGACCCGCAGCTTTTGCTACATCTCCGACCTGGTGGAAGGCTTGATCCGGCTGATGAACAGCCCCTACCCCGGACCCTTTAACTTGGGCAACCCAGAGGAGTTCACGATCCTGGAGCTGGCCCAGCAGGTGCTCGCCCTCACCGGCAGCCCTTCTCCCATCGTTTACCGGCCTCTGCCGACGGACGATCCCAGACAACGGCAGCCGGATATTGGCAAAGCCCGCGCCCTCTTGGGTTGGGAGCCTCGGATCCCGCTGCAAGTTGGGCTGCAACAGACCATCCCTTACTTTCGTCGGCGGCTGGGGCTGGACTAATCATCAGGTGCTCCCGACAACCCCAACCCGTTTGAGAACCATTTTCGCCTCAGCTCGATTGACCTGGGTGAATGGCTGCCAGCGGCTCCAGTTGGCGGGCTTGCTGTTGTAGCCGACTCACCAACTGCCGACATACCACTTCGCACAGCTCAAAGCACATGGGATCCGCAATTTGGTAATAAACACTCACCCCCTTGGGCTGACGGCTGACGATCCCTGCCTGCGCCAAGATTTTCAGGTGCTTGGAAACATTGGCCTGGCCCATGCCGGTGGCTTCCAGAATCTGGGTTACATTCTTCGGCCCAGAGCGCAGCTCACACAGGATCTGCAGCCGGCTGGGTTCCGCCAAAACCTTGAAGTACTCCGCCACGCTGTTGAGAACCTGCGGCGTCAGGATTGTGCGACACTCATTCACATCCGCTCTGCTCACCGACTTTTCCCCAATCAACAAACCTGCTTGCGCCGTCCATGCAACTTGATTTTAACACTAGATAGTTATATGGTGTTCCTAGAAAGTCCAAGTTCACGTCGGGCTTTCGATACCAGACAGGAGGGCACTATGCTATTTCGCCAACTGTTCGACGCAGAAACAAGCACCTACACCTATTTAATCGCGGATCCGACAACTCGCGAGGCCGCCCTGGTGGATCCAGTGCTGGAGCAGGTGGAGCGGGATTTGAAGCTGATTCGGGAATTGGGTCTAACCTTGAAGTACTGCCTGGAAACCCACGTTCACGCGGATCACATCACGGGAACCGGGAAGCTGCGGGAACTGACCGGTTGCCAAGGGGTGGTGCCAGTACAGGCCAAGGCTCAATGTGCAGATCGTTTCATCGGTCATGGGGAAACGCTGCAAGTGGGATCCGTCGTCATTGAAGCCATCGCTACCCTGGGCCACACCGACAGCCACATGACCTACCGCGTGAATGGGGATCGCGTCCTTACCGGAGATGCCCTGCTGATCCGCGGCTGTGGGCGCACGGATTTCCAAAGCGGGGATCCCGGCCTGATGTACGACCATGTTACCCAGCACTTGTTTACGCTGCCCGATGAGACGCTGGTCTATCCTGGCCACGACTATCGCGGGCACACCGTCTCCACCATTGGCGAGGAGAAGCGCTGGAACCCGCGCTTTGTGGATCCGGAAACGGGCAACCTGCGTTCCCGTGAGAGCTTCATTGCCCTGATGAACAGCCTCAACCTGCCCCAGCCGAAGAAGATCCAGGAAGCGGTGCCGGCCAACGAGCAGTGCGGCCAAGTGGCAGCAGCGGTTTAATTCCTTCTGGGCAGCGAGGTGCAGGGTAAGCCCCCGCCGGCTGGGGAGCCCATGTGAAACTCCGATGGTGAGGGCCCGCTGCTCTGGGTAACCTTCTCTCAATTGGCTTGCCAGAAATGGAGAGTTTGAGCGTGGATCGAGAAAGTCTCTATGAGAGCGATTTCTACGCTTGGATCCAGCAACAAGCTCAATTTCTGCGGGATCGGGCCTGGGAGAAGCTGGATCTGCCCAATTTAGTCGAGGAGATTGAATCGTTGGGCAGGCAACAGCGGCAGGAACTGCGAAACCGACTTGCAGTTTTGGTTGGGCATCTCCTCAAGTGGGAGTACCAGCCAGAGGGGAGATCCGCAAGCTGGCTCCTCACCCTCCAGCTGCAGCGGCAGGAAGTTCTGGAGCTTCTTGAAGAAAGCCCAAGTCTCAAGCCCTATTTGCCAGAGGCCATCTCCAAGTCTTACTTGGGGGCGCTGAAGCTGGCCCTGGAGGAGACCAAGCTGCCCAGAAAGATTTTCCCCAAAACCTGCCCTTATTCCTCAGAGCAAATCCTGGATAGCCGGTTTTACCCCGGTGAGCCCAGTCATTTGCTTGAGGAGGGGGATTAATCCCAAAAATCGCTGCATTTTGCATTTTAGACAACGCTAGAAGCAAGGAGACAACCATGACCGTAACCCAACAAAACCCTATCCCTTCCGCTTCGCAAGAACGGGATCCCCGTCTCAAGGAGATCGATGCCCTGACCTTAAAACAGTGGCTGGATCAGGGGCGAGTCCAGCTCATTGATGTGCGGGAGCCGGGAGAATATGCCGATGAGCGGATCCCGGGGGCCATCAACATGCCCCTATCTACCTTTGACCCGGCCAAAGTGCCTGCTTCCACGCCAGAGAAGCCGGTGGTGTTGCACTGCCGCATGGGCAGCCGCTCCATCCGCGCCGGTTGTCAGTTGCTAGACCGCGGTTGGCCGGAGGTCATTAGCCTTAAGGGAGGGATCGAGGCTTGGAAAGCGGCCAAGCTGCCTGTTACCCGCACCCAAAATGCTCCCATCTCCATCATGCGGCAGGTGCAGATTGCGGCGGGATCCCTGGTGCTCACCGGAACCCTTCTGGGGGCCTTTGTCAACCCCTGGTGGCTGCTGCTGAGTGGCTTTGTGGGCGCTGGGCTGGTGTTTGCGGGTGTAACCAACACCTGTGGCATGGCTCTGCTCTTGGCTCGCATGCCCTGGAACCGAGGTCAGGCGCTATGAGTGGGATCCCTTCTACTTCCTCTGGGGGGCAAGGGATCCTGGCGCGGTACCTGCCCTTTGCTAAGGAGTCCCTTTGGGTCTTCCACTATCAACGATCAGATTTGCCGGGAGATCTGATCGCCGGCCTTGTGGTGGCCATTCTGTTGGTGCCCCAGAGCATGGCCTATGCCCTGTTGGCCGGGTTGCCCCCCCAAGTGGGCCTGTACGCCAGTATTTTGCCGGTGATCGTCTATGGACTACTGGGATCCAGCCGCGCCTTGGCGGTAGGGCCAGTGGCCATCATCTCCCTCTTGGTGGCGGCAGGGTTAGAGCCCCTGGCCGGTCGCGTCAGCGGGACGGAG
>NZ_JANSHQ010000295.1:0-7842 GCF_047461715.1 Synechococcus sp. R8-2
GAGGGGCTGGGGGTGAGGGCGTGGAACCTCTAGGTTTGCTTGAGAATCTCTTTCAAGTAGCCGATGACCGTTTCCGGCTTGAGATGGGCCATACAGGGATGACCCTCCACCAGGCAGGTTTCGTTTTTGAACTTGTTCTCTGCGCAGACCCGGCACTTGTAGGCGGTTTGGGTGAGATAGACGTGGGGCAGACGAGGAGCCCACAGTCGCACCGGGCTGGCCCCATCCCCATCGGCATCGTTGCCAAACAGGGCAATGGTGGGACAGCCCACTGCCGCCGCGATGTGCATCGGCCCCGCATCCACGGAGATACACACCCGCGCCCGCTTCAGGGCCCCCGCCAGCTCCATGAGGCTGGTTTTGCCCCGCAGGTCAACCATTCCCGTTTGCGCCAGCAGTTCGTCTTCGCTGCTGCCGCCGTGGTAGAGGGATCGCTGCAGCTCCGGCGCGCTGCCGATTAGCCCCACCTGCAGGCCCTGGCCTTGGCACCACTGGATCACCTGCCGCCAGTACTCCAGAGGCCACATCTTGGCGCGGCGGGTAGTGGTGATGTGCACCAAGACCTCTGGCACCGGAAAACCGGGATCCCGGCTGGGCAGCTCCAGGCGGAAAAAATCCGTCTCCACGTACGCCAGGCGACAGAAGATTTCGGCGATGTAGTTGCTGGTGAGGATCCCTTTGTAGCGCTGCAGAAACTCCAGGCCGTTCCAGTCGTCATCCTGGAGCATGCGCTGTACCGGGTCGGAGCCGGGGTCCAACTTGCGGCGAAAATCCAGAGTCAAGCCGGCCCCGGCAATGTACTGGGGGCGCAGGGCCGTTACCGCCACCAGGTTGAGCTCGCTAAACTCGTCGCAATTGATGGCCAAGTCGTAGGGGCCGGCCTGGGTCACCCGTTCTCGCACAGCAGCGGTCAGGGCCTCGAGGTAATCGGGACGACGGCTGTAGAGAGGAAAGCTGAAGTCGATGTAGGGGCAGTGGAGCTCAAAGTCGCGGGTAATCTCGCTGCCAAAAAAATCCAGCACACAGCCGGGGTATTTTTCCTTGAGGCCCCGCAACAGCGGGATGGTAACCACAAAATTGCCCACCTTGCTGGAGGAAAACACCGCCAGGTGGGGATGTTCCCGCAGAGGTTGGTTGGCAAACCGTTGCATAAGGCTGGGATCCCCAGGAAGATATCAACCCCGCTGGAGGTGGTGGGGGTGGTGCAGACAGAGCACTTTTGCTAGGCTAGCATTCCTCTGTCCTGTGCTTTGATGGCCATGCTGGGATCCCTGGGCCTCAGGGGAGACTGGCTTGGCTGCCATCCCAGATGACCACCACAGCAAAGCGATCCAGAAAGCCATCTGTCGCATTCATCTGGCGCAGACTAAAAGCATCTTCGGCGGAAATCACCAGGTCGTAGCCCAGGGTGCGGATGGCACGAATGCGGTGAGGCCGTTCCCCGATGCGGTTCACCAGTGAGCGGGCCTGCTCTTCCGAGGTGGCATAGGCAGCTGTGCCCTCGCTGCCCACAAAGGCCGCGTTGAGGTCTTGGCCAAGAGTAACGGGGGTATAGACTTGATTGCCATCGGGATCAAACAAGCGCATTGACTGGCTAGGCAAGAAATCCAAGCCTCGTGCATCCACAATCAACCCTGTCACTTGCGGTTCCCGCCGCTGGGATCCCGCCTCCAGACCCGCTCCACCCCCTGGCCCTTGGCCCGCACCCATCCCTGAGCCAGGGCTGGCTCCGCGCACCCCACTCTGGCCGCTGCCCGGCCCGACCACTTCCCCCTGCCGGGATCCAGAGCCACTGCCGCCGGGGCTGGTGCCGAACTGCCGCAACAGATCCAGATCGAAAACCGGGCCTTCTGCCACTTCTCCATGGCCGGGTTGGGCCGGCTGGACTTTTGGATCGGCTTGATCTGTTTGTGGGAGCGGAACAGAATCCTGGGTTACTGGACGCCAGGGCGTTGCTTCAGAAGCGGGCAGGGTAGGGGATCCCCCTTGCAAGCGGTAAAGGGGAGGAAACAGCGTTTGGGCATCCACAGCTTCCACCGGCAAGACCGGCCCCGCCAGCAGGATCCCCAGTGCTGCCCAGCTCACTTGGATCCGTATGCCTTGAATCCCATACTTCCACCACCTCATGCCCACACCTCTTGGCCTCAAAACCTGCGGCCCGCTCGGCAACCGCTCATCCTCCCCCATGCTACCCAGGCAGGGCCGGTTCGGCAGGGGATCCCGCGCAGTCTTCCCCTTGGCTTGAGAGCAGCTGGGGCTCCTGGCCTCTCCCTAAAGGTGGGTCGGAGAACAAGAGATTGATCCCCAGCGATCCCCAGGGTCTTGACCGACAGGCAAAAATACGCAAACATGGGTTCATCATTCTTGATGATCCCCGTTGATCCCCACCTGATGGTTGTCAGCGGCTGGAGAGCGCAAGGCAGGCCGGCACGCCAGCGGGTTCGAGGCTGTACTGAGCCGCAAGCTGGGATCGGCCTTTGGGTTAGAAGCTGGAGCATTGCACAAAGCCCGATTTGTCGAAGAGAAGACAGGAGACCCCGACCATGCCACAAGAGCGGATCCCGTTGGAAGAAATGACCATCCGGCAGTTGCGGGAAGAAGCTGCCCGCTATCAGATCCCCAAGTACAGCCGCATGACCAAGGAGCAACTTGTCCAGGCCATTCGGGAAGCCCAAGCTGCTCGCAGCGGTCGTCCCGCTGACACGATGCCAGAGCCGAGCGGCCAAGAGTCGGTTACCCAAACGAAGTTTGTGGGCCAAGAGGTTGGCGGTAAGCCGGATCTGGCCGATGTGGACAAAGGGCTGGGCGATTTGCCGGGCGGTTACGGGGAAAGCCGCATTGTTTTGCTGCCGCGGGATCCCCAGTGGGCCTACGCCTATTGGGATGTGCCCAACGAGGCCAAGGAGAGCAAGCGCCGCGAGGGGGGTCAGCAATTGGCGCTGCGCCTCTACGATGTGACGGATATCGATTTCAGCTACCAGCCGGCCCACAGCATGCAGGAGTACCCCTGTGATGAGTTGGCGCGGGAGTGGTACCTGCCGATTCCGGTGAGCGATCGTTCCTACATTGTGGAGATCGGCTACCGGACGGCAGATGGCCGCTGGCTGATGTTGGCCCGCTCGGCTGCAGTGATGGTGCCGCCGGTCTATCCTTCCGACTGGTTTGAAGAGCATTTCCTGACGGTGCCCTTCGATATGGCCCTGCAGGGCCGCACCCTCTACCAGCTCAGCGAGCCTTACAAGCGCAGTGCCACCGGCATGGGTGTGGTGGCCTACAAGGGCGATGAGCCGCAGCAAGGGGCCATGGTCGATCCCTTCCTGGAAATGGTGGGTGGCTTTGAGGCGATGCGGGTGGCGGGATCCCTGTTTGGCAGCCACCAGATGGGCAGCCGCCAATTGGTGCCCGAGCAGGCCATCAGCTCGTTTATCATCCCCTCGGGTGTGGGCATGATGGGGATGGCCATGGCGGAGGTGCCCGCTGCTCCCTGGATGGCTTCAGGATCCGGCCTGGGCCTGTTCTCGGGGGCTTCCGAAGTGCTGCCGCAGCGCTCTCGCAAGTTCTGGTTGGTGGCCGATGCCGAGCTGATTGTCTATGGGGCCACAGAGCCGGATGCCACCGTTACCATTGGCGGGCGCAAGATCCAGCTCAACCCCGATGGCACCTTCCGCTTCCACATGGCTTTCCCAGACGGCAACATCGACTTCCCCATCTTTGCGGTGGCTGCCGATGGCGAGCAAAACCGGGAGATCCACATGACTTTCGACCGCCGCACCCTCTCCCGCCGCACCAACACCAAGGAGGAGGCCATCGAGGAGCTGTTGCCCTAAAGGATCCAACCTTCGGCTTCTTGCCCCCTGGAGCTGGCCGGGGGGCTTTTTTCCCTGGGCTGGAGAGCTTGACTCCAGCCATCAAAACAGGGGATGCCAGTCCTAGGAGAGGTCAATCACCCGGATCAGTTGTTTCAGCTTCTCCATCACCCGTCCAGAGCGAAGTAGGTCTTCCGCCTGTTGGATCCCTTCTGGCAAGGATGGGGCGTGGCCGAGGAGCCACAGATAGCTGCCCCCATTCCAGAGAACGGCTGGGGTGAGTTCACAGGGATCCCCGCTGAGCACCTGCTGCATCTGCCGGAGCAGCTCTTTCTCTCCGGAGAAGGGGATCTCCGGGCCTGCCAAGTGGCAATCTCTGGCCTTCAAGAGCAGCCGTTTGCCGCCCTGGTTGAGAATGGCCGCTCGCTCCCGTGGCAGGTCGCAACTGCCTTCCAGACCTTTGACGGTGGTGAATTGTCGAATCTCCCGCAGGGCAAACAGCTCCAGCATCGTGGCCTCGGTGGGAGGATGCACATAGCCGGCCACCAGGTGAAAGGGGCCTTGGTAGGGCGTCCAGACCAGTTCCAAGGTGGCCAAGGGGGGGCGCTTGCCGATTTGATCCCGGTAGTCCATCAGAGCCTGAGCCTGGGGAAAACAGGTGGGCAAATACAAAAATCCCAGCCCGGTTTGTTCCAGCAGTTGCCCCACCCGCTCCAGGGATAGCCCTCGCCAATCCACCCCCAAGCTCCGCCACACCGCTTCCAAGGGCAGCCCATACTTGGTGGGACAGAAGCCAGAGCCATGCAGCAAAACGGCTGACCCTGCCGCTGCCAGCAGCAAAGCCACCAGCACCCCCAGCGGTGCCGTCCGCGAGCGGCCATCGTAGGGATGGCCAAAGATGATCAAGGGATGAGGCAGATCCTGCCGGGGCAGAAGAGGGCCGTCTTCTGCATAGGCATCCAACATACCGGCCAGCTCCTCGGCAGTGGGGCGCTTGATGCGGTGGGCAATTAAAAAAGCCCCGATCTGGGCGGGAGTGGCCTCCCCCCGCAGGAGCATTCGAGCAGCGCTGGCGGCCTCTGCCCGGCTGAGATCCTGGTGGGTGTGGGTGCCGCTGCCGATTTTTTTCAACAGCTCGCGAAACTCTTGGCTCATAGCATCGGCGGTCGGGAGCGCTGGGCTACTCAGGATAGGGGGAGATAAGGGCGGAACACTTGAAACTACCGATATGGGTATTTGACAACTTACAGAAATTTCTACAAAAAATCCCTACAGAACTGACAACAGCCCGGCAGAGGGCTGAGGGAAATGGGGATCTGCGCCGGAAGCAGGCTCAGCATTACCAGACTGCCTAATCAGCTGGGCGGCCAACTGCAAAAACCGGCGAATGGGAGGGATCCGATAGCGATCGCTGGTGGTAACCATAACCACCTGTCGCCTCAAGAGGGGGGGCTCGGTGGGTCGCACCTGCAAATCCGGATCGGCGCAGCAGTCCACCAGGGCCGACTCCGGCAGGAGGGCAATGAGCTGCCCCTGTCGCACCACCCCCCGAAAGGCATCCAAGGTGTTCAGTTCCAGGGCTGCTTTGAGGGGAAGCCCCTGCCGGGCCAGATGGGATCCCACCAAGGAGCGCATGGCATAGCCATCCTTGAACACAGCCTGGGGATACTCCGCCAGCACCTTCCAGGGGATCCGCTCGTAGCGGCTGAGGGGATGGGTGGCGGGCATCAATACTTGAATTGGCTCGGAGTACAGTGGCTCCACCACCAGCTCTGCCCCCCGCGTCATCAGGGGGTTCTCCATCACCAGGGCCACATCCACCAGCCCATCCCTGAGCACCTTTAAGGCGCGGTCGCTGCCCAGAGCGGTAACCCGCAACTGCACCTCTGGATACTCCCGGCAAAACTGTTGCAGCACCGGCGGCAGTTGATGGGCGATCAGAGAATGGATCCCAGCAATGCAGAGCTCGGTTTGCTGGCCCTGCAGCCATTCTCGAATGCTTTCCTGAGCCCGCTGCCATTCTTGACAGATGCGACGGGCATGGGGCAAAAGCCGTTCCCCAGCTACGGTTAGAGCCACCGGGCTTTTGCGATGCAACAGCGGAGCGCCCACCGCTTCTTCCAGGGCCTGGATCTGGCGGCTAATAGCCGATTGGGTCAGACCGCTGAGGCGAGCAGCGGCCAAAAAGCTGCCCGTTTCCACCACGTTCAAAAAGGCTTGCAACAACTCCAGCCGCACCTGGGATCCCTTGATGATGTAGCCTGCCGTGGTGGCATCCTAGCTGGGGAAGCGGTAGGCTTTTGTAAACACCGTTACAAGTTGTTTGTTGGACTGGGGATCCCCAAGCCAGGAGGAGAAGCAGATGGGTTGGGATCCAGCCTTGCTGGAGGGGCTGCTCAACTCCGCCATTCCCCACCTTTTCCCCGCTGCCCAGGTGGTCATCCGCCACAAGGGAAGGTGTATCTACTCAAGGGCGGCAGGCCATCTCGACCCTGAGACCCGGCGCCAACCGACAACCTCGGCCACCCGTTTTGACCTGGCCTCGCTGACCAAGCTGTACACCGCCACCGCCTGCATGGCCCTGGTGGAAGCCGGAGCGTTGCTGCTGGATCAACCGGTCAGTCTCCTGTTGCCGGAGTTTCAGGGATCCCGCCCCATTGCCCCCTATGAAGATCCTCTGCAACCAGGGGAATGGATAGCTGCGGAGCCGGAGTCCTTGGGCCAGCTTATTGCAGCAGAACAGGTGACGGTGCGACAGTTGCTGGCCCACACCGCCGGTTTGCCCGCCTGGCGACCCCTTTTTCGACAGCCCGATGCCGAATCGGCCCGGCACATGGCCCTGCACACCTTTTTGGCCTACAGGCCGGGATCCCGCAGAGTCTACAGCGATCTTGGATTGATCCTGCTGGGGCTGGCTTTGGAACGTCTGAGCGGAACCCCTCTGGATCAGATCTTGCATGCCCGGATCTTGCGGCCTCTGGGCCTGAGCCAAACTCAGTTTTATCCAGGGGATCCCTTTGACCCATCCTCTGTCTCTGTCTCTTGTGCCCCCACCGAGCTGTGTCCTTGGCGAAAGCGCCGCCTACAGGGGCAGGTTCACGACGAAAATGCCGCCCGCCTGGGCGGGATCGCCGGCCATGCCGGACTATTCGCCACGGCAGAGGAAGTAGCCGCTTTCGGAGAGAGTTTTTTGACGGGATCCCTGTTGCAGCCGCAGACGGTGAGGGAAATGACCCGCGAGCAGTTGCCTCAGCAAGGGGATGCCCACCGCTGTCACGAGCGCCGGGGTTTGGGGTTTGCCTTGCGCTCCCCGGATCCCTTGGCCAGCAGCTACCCGTTCAGCCCCAGCGCCTTCGGCCACACCGGCTTCACCGGAACCTCCCTGTGGATCGATCCAGAGCAGGAGCTGGTGGTGACGCTGCTCACCAACGCCGTCTACCACGGTCGGCAGGAGAACGGATTCCAGGCTTTCCGGGTTGCCTTCCATCAGGCCATCCTAGAGGGGCTTTCTTGATCATTGAGTCCCTGACCGTTCCCGCTAGGGTGCCGTAGGCATAACCGAGGCTGAGGTGGACGAGACCTTTTACCGACAGTTGGCAGATATGCTCTCCCGCGGGCCGCTGGTGGTGGCCACCGTGATCCGCACCCAGGGATCTGTGCCTCGCCAGGCGGGGGCGAAACTGGCCGTGGGATCTGATGGCACCCTGTTGGGCACCATTGGCGGTGGAGCTGCCGAAGCGGAAGTCATTGCCCGAGCGCAAACCCTTTTGCAGACCGCTGTTCCCGTTGGCGATGGCGATGGGGAGTCCTCGCCGGCTGGGATGCAAGTTTCCCTTGACCTCAACAGCCCTCCCTTGGGCGTTTGCGGGGGACGGATGCACATTTGGCTACAGCGATGGCAGGGATCCCTTGCCCAAACGTTGGTGGCCCAGATCCTCCAGGCTCTGACCCAAGGGCCAAGGGCTTGGCTGATCACTCCCCTCCATCCTCAGGGGTTCCCCTACCTCAGCCTTAGCGACAGCGGTGCGGAGCACTT
>NZ_JANSHQ010000296.1:0-6335 GCF_047461715.1 Synechococcus sp. R8-2
CCCCCAAAAACAGCGTCAAAGCTGCAAACCGCAAAACAGAGGACGGCCGCCACATCTTGTGGATCCATCTCCACCAGAGCCAGGACACCCACCTTGCTGTCAGGGTAGAGACCACCGGTTACACCCCTGAGCACCTGGAGCAGGCCGCCGCTGAGTTGCGGGAGCGCTTGGGCCGTCTGGTGTGAGTTCCCCCCAGGGAAGGAACAGGCCAAGATCCACCCCCGGCCTTTCGCGAGGTGAGCGCGGGGCATTTTGTGGCTTGTCACCTGGTGCCCTAGGTAGCCCTCAAGGGATCCCGGCCACGCCGGTTTGGCGGGCAGCCTGGATTACCGCAGCGGCCACCTGAGGAACCACCCGCCCGTCGAAGACCGAGGGGATGATCCACTGGGGATCCAACTCTTCGGCAGGGATCAAGGCAGCAATGGCTTGAGCGGCAGCCAGGCACATCTCGGTGTTGATCTGCTTGGCGCGGCAGTCGAGGGCGCCGCGAAACACGCCCGGAAAGGCCAGCACGTTGTTGATTTGGTTGGGGTAGTCGCTGCGGCCCGTGGCCATCACCGCCACCTGATCGCTCACCAGCTCGGGCTGAATCTCCGGCACCGGATTGGCCAAAGCAAACAGGATGGGATCCGGGGCCATTTTTTCTACCATCTCCACTGTCAGGGCATTGGCCACGCTCACCCCAATAAACACATCCGCTCCCACCAAGGCTTCCGCCAGGGATCCCTTCTCCTCGACGGCAATGGCCGCCTTCTCGGGGGTGAGATCGGAACGGGAGCGGCTGAGGATCCCTTGGCGGTCGCAGACCAGGATGTGGGCTGCCCCGGCCCACCGCAGCAGTTGCGTCACGGCAATGCCGGCTGCCCCGGCCCCGTTGAGGACAATGCGCACCTCGTCTAGGCTCTTTTTCACCACTTTCAGGGCATTCAGCAGCGCCGCCAGCACCACAATGGCGGTGCCGTGCTGATCGTCGTGAAACACCGGCAGGTTGAGGCGGGCCTTGAGCTGAGACTCAATGGCAAAGCAGCGAGGGGCGCTGATGTCTTCCAGGTTAAAGCCGCCAAATCCCGGCGCCAGGCGCACCACCGTCTCTACAATTTCCCCCACCTCCTGAGTGGCCAGGCACAGAGGAAAGGCATCGATATCGGCAAAGCGCTTGAACAGCGCCGCCTTCCCCTCCATCACCGGCAAAGCTGCCTCCGGGCCGACATTCCCCAAGCCCAGCACCGCACTGCCATCGGTTACAATGCCTACACTGTTGCCCTTGATGGTGTACTCATAGACCGCGGCGGGGTTGGCAGCAATTTCTAGGGAAACCCGCCCCACCCCCGGCGTGTAGGCCATGGCCAGATCGGCGGCGCTCTCCAGGGGGCTTTTGGCCACCACCTGCAGCTTTCCCCCGCGGTGCAGCTCAAAGGTGCGGTCCACCGCCCGCTCCACCTTCACATTGGCCAAGGAGGCAACGGCGGCGTAAATTTGCTGAGCATGCTCGCTGCTCACGGCATCTACACAGATTTCTCGCACCGTTTCTGCTGCCGATTGGTGGATGAGATCGATCTGGCTGAGGCTGCCTCCCACTTCCGCAATGGCCTGGGTGACGCGGGCTAGGGCTCCCGGCTGGTTGAGCAGGCGAATGCGCAGGGCAATGCTATAGCTAGAGCTGGGGGTAAGTTTTGTCATAGCTCCCTATGGTAGACGAAAAATCCGCTTCCGACCTGCACACCCTGGCCAACTGGCTGGAGGGCTACTACAGCAACCGCGCCCAGGCGATGGCAGAGCCGGTGTGGTTTGTGCCGGTCAGCCTTTGGTACGTGCGCCTTCCCCACCTGTTCTCGGAGGGGATCGGCTTTTTTACCGAGCAATTTAACCAGCACACGCCGGGCCAGTTTTATCGCAGCCGGGTGCTCCAGGTATTGGGGGATCCCTTGCGGATCGAGAACTACAAATTGCGGGATCAAGCAGCTTGGGCAGGTGCCTCTCAGGATCCGCAGCGCTTGGCGCAGCTCTCCTTGGCCGACCTGGAGCATTTGCCCGGTTGTCGCATTTTGGTGGAAAAGCGCCCAGACTGCTACCACGGCGAAATGCTGCCAGGTGGAGAATGTCGTCTGAACCCCGGGGATAGCACCTATATCCACATCGAGTTCGACCTCACCCCCAGCGAATTCATCACCTGGGATCGGGGCTTTGACGCCACCACCGGCCAACAAACCTGGGGATCCCGCGCCGGACCCTACCGCTACCAAAAAGGGATCCCACCGGCCTCTTCCCCTCGCCCTTGGGGAGAGAGGGACAGGGGGTGAGGGCCAGAAAACAGTCAGGGGAACAAAAAAGGCAACAGATCTCGAAACCCTTTGCGCAGCCTGAGCAAAAAGATCAGCCGCTCCACCTCTGGAGAGACAGATCCGGTTTCGGGCCGAGCTGCCAAGGCTTCCTGGAGTTCTAGAGCTTCGTCGGCGGTGAGGGGCTGATTATCGACCGGAGAGCGAGCCCGCAAATCTGGCTGCGCCCGCAGCACCTCCTCAGGGATCTCAGAAGCGGGGGGCAGAGCCAAAGCCTGATCTGGGGGATACAGCAGGAACACCAGCAGACTGGCCCATCCACCGCTCCTTCTGGCCCAATGCTGTCGGTTCACCTGGTCGGATCTCCCGGCTAACTCCACCCTAATCCTAGCCACCCCAAAGACCTCAGCCCGTCTCTCGGCACCGCAGAACCGGCACGGTGAGATCATGAAAGGATCCCAGGTGTATTCCTCGCGGGTTCAATTCTTCAACATCCGACTCAGGAGCTTGCCCAGGCTATTTTTTGGATCCAGCCATCCTAGCTGGCCATGGCTTCCGAGCGCTCTTGGATCACCCGATCCACGATGCCGTAAGCCTGAGCTTCCGTGGCCGAGAGGTAAAAGTCTCGCTCCACATCCCGCTCGATTTTCTCCAGCGGTTGGCCGGTGGTTTGCGCCAAGATCTCGTTCATGCGTCGTTTGACTCGCAGAGTTTCGCGGGCGCGAATTTCAATGTCGCTGGCTTGGCCTTGGATCGTGCCCAGCGAAGGCTGGTGCAGCATGATGCGGGAGTGGGGCAGGGCAAACCGCTTGCCCTTGGTGCCAGCAGCCAACAAAAAGGCTCCCATTGAAGCTGCTTGGCCCACGCAAACCGTAACGATATCTGGCTTGATGTGGTTCATGGTGTCGTAGATGGCCATGCCCGCCGTCACAGAGCCACCGGGAGAATTGATGTACATCACAATGTCCTTTTGCGGATCCTGCGAGTTGAGGTAGAGCATCACCCCCACGATGGTATTGGCCAAGCTATCGTCAATGGGCTCGCCGATAAACAAAATCCGCTCTTGGTACAGACGATCGTCAAGGCTAATCCACTGGCTATAGGGCTCGCCGGGCAAACGGTAGGGAACCCGAGGCACTCCAATCGGCATAAGTTTCTCCTGGCAAAGTATGAAACACAGAACGACGCGCTTGTAAGATATCTTCCGCGCTCAAATCCAGCTGGGGCAAAACCGAGGAAACAATGCGTCCAGATCCAGTTTTGACCTCGCCTTCGTATTCTCCGCCAACCCAGCGCACCGCGGAAACGGACTGCTTGGCTGGATCCACTGGGATCCCACGGGCAGCGTAATCTTTGCGCTTGTCTTGATAATCGTGTTTTTCATTGTCTACTCCGGGGGAAACGACTTCCACCACCAACAGCGGCAGGGGCATGTGCAGGCAAGGATTCCGCAACCGTTTCCCAGCAAGCTCACATAGCGGGATGCAAAGCCATCACCTCTGGATTGCGCAACCGAGCCTTGGCTGCGGGCACTTCGACCTCAACTTGGCCCAAGCTCAGGCGTTGGATGGGCAAAAACTTGGGCAATTCCGCAACCAGAAACAGCTCAATGAGGGTGTTGATGCGCTCCTCGGTTGGCACTTCCCGAATAGACCCGTCTTCAAGTTCAATCCGTCCTCCATAAGGCCAGTCCGTGAGGTGGAGGTACTCCTCCGCCGTTAAAGGCTGTACGGGAACTTGAACCATGGACGGATCCCTCTGCTTCAGTTTTTGGCTGCTGCCAACTTCGGCACGCCTTTGGAACTGGTCAGCACCTGATCGATGAGGCCGTAGGCTTTGGCCTCTTCTGGTGTCATGAAAAATAGCCGCTCCGTGTCCTTCTTGATGCGCTCCATAGGCTGGCCCGTGCTGCGGGACAGTTGCTCCAGCATCATGTTGCGCAAAGTCAGAATCTCGCGGGTGCGAATTTCGATGTCGCTGGCCTGTCCACGGGTGCCCCCATAGGGCTGGTGGAGCACGATCGTGGCATTGGGCAGACTGGCCCGAAATCCTTTGGCTCCTGCTGCCAATAACATGGCCGCCATCCCAATGGCATTGCCGATGCAGATAGTATGCACAGGCGGCTTGATGTAGTTCATGGTGTCCAGAATGGCAAAGGCCGCTGTGTCGTAGTTATAGGTGCCCGTCGAGTTGATGTACATCTTGATCGGCTTTTCCCGATCCTCGTACTGCAGATACAGCAGTTGCTCGATGATCAGCTTGGTGACGTTGGCATTCGACTCCTCTGCAAGGGGCAAGCCCAGGTAGACAATGCGCTCCTGCAGCAGCAGCGAAGCCAAATCTGGGGGTGGGGTACGAACCGGAGCGCCGCCATAGTAGTAGTAGGTCGATTGCACCATGCCAGAGATCTCCTACGCCTGGGTCTGTTCAACTGAAAAACAACACTTGAGGACCACAAGGGATCCGCAGCATCCCAACGGATCCCTTGCAGTCTGAGGACCTCTCAAAGCCAGCTTTACTCCGCCCCTTGAGGCAAGAGAACCCGCTCCGGCTCCGTGACCAGCACCTTGGGCTTGCGCTCCTCATCCACATCGATGAGCACCTCCGATCCCTCCCGGACGTGCCCGGTCAGGATTTCTTCCGCCAGGATGTCTTCCAGCAGGCGTTGGATGGCGCGGCGCAGCGGGCGTGCCCCATAGCTGGGGTTATACCCCTCCTCCACCACCAAGTCTTTGAAGCGGTCGCTGACCGTAAGGCGGATTTTCTTCTCCGTCATGCGGTCAAACACTTCCTTGAGCAGGATGTCGGCAATCTGCTTCACCTCATCCTTGGTCAGTTGCCGGAAGACGATGATCTCGTCCACGCGGTTGAGGAACTCCGGACGGAAGTACTGCTTCAGCTCTTCGTTCACCAGGTTGCGGATGCGGTTGTAGTTGGCATCCTCGTCGTTGGCATTGAACTCGAAGCCGAGGCTGCCGCCGCCCTTCTCGATGACCTTCGAGCCGATGTTAGAGGTCATCACGATCAGGGTGTTCTTGAAGTCCACCGTGCGGCCCTTGGCATCGGTCAGGCGGCCATCCTCCAGGATTTGCAGCAATAGGTTAAACACATCCGGGTGCGCCTTCTCGATCTCATCGAAAAGCACCACCGTGTAGGGGCGACGCCGCACCGCTTCTGTGAGCTGACCCCCCTCGTTGTAGCCCACATAGCCCGGCGGGGATCCGATCAGCTTGCTGACTGTATGCCGCTCCATGTACTCCGACATGTCGAGGCGGATCATGGCCGACTCGGAGCCGAAGAAGTAGGCTGCCAAAGCCTTGGTCAGCTCGGTTTTGCCCACCCCTGTTGGGCCGGAGAAGATGAAGCTGGCGATGGGGCGGTTGGGATTTTTCAGCCCCACCCGAGCGCGGCGGATGGCCCGGGAGATGGCCCGCACCGCTTCGTCTTGGCCGATGATGCGCTGGTGCAGGGTTTCTTCCATGTTCAGCAGCTTCACTGACTCGCTCTCGGTCAGCTTGGCCACCGGCACCCCCGTCCAGGCGCTGACCACTTGGGCCACGTCCTCTTCGGTTACCTCAGGCATTTCGCTGCGGCTGCTCTCCTCGGCTTTTTTGGCAGCGGCAATGGCGCGGATCTGCTGCTTGATCTCCATCTCCCGATCCCGCAGCTCACCGGCTTTGTCGAAGTTCTGGGCCCGCACCGCAGCGTCTTTCTCCTTGAGCACTCGCCGCAGCTCTTGATCCAGCTCCCGCGCCGCCGGGGGCAGTTGAGAGTTGATCAGGCGCACCCGCGAAGCAGCCTCGTCGATCAAATCGATGGCCTTATCCGGCAGGAAGCGGTCGGAGATGTACTGGTCGGCCAGCTTGGCGGCTGCATCCAAGGCGGCATCGGAGATCTTCAGCTTGTGGTGCTGCTCGTAGCGCTCCCGCAGGCCAAACAGGATCTCGATGGTCTCGGAGACTGTCGGCTCGCCCACCATGATGGGCTGGAAGCGACGCTCCAGGGCGGCATCCCGTTCGATGTGCTTGCGGTACTCATCCAGGGTGGTGGCGCCGA
>NZ_JANSHQ010000297.1:0-2331 GCF_047461715.1 Synechococcus sp. R8-2
ACTCCGTCCCGCTTACGCGAACAGCGGTGCAGCGTACAAAGGCGTCGGTTGCCGTTTTACACCTGGGCTGCGAGAAAAACCGGGTGGACACCGAGCACATGCTGGGCTTGCTGGCTCAAGCAGGCTACCGGGTGGATGGGGACGAAGAGAGTGCTGACTATGTGATCGTCAATACCTGTAGCTTCATTGAAGCAGCGCGGCGGGAGTCGGTCAGCACCCTGATGGAGTTGGCAGTACAGGGCAAGAAAATCGTTATTGCCGGCTGCTTGGCGCAACACTTCCAAGAGGAGCTGCTGCAGGAGATCCCAGAGGCCGTGGCCTTGGTAGGTACCGGCGACTACCACCAGATCGTCCAGGTGATCGAGCGGGCGGAGCGGGGAGAGCGGGTCAATGCCGTTACTTCCAGCTTGGATTACATTGCCGACGAGACCGTACCTCGCTATCGCACCACCCATGCGCCTGTGGCCTACCTACGGGTAGCCGAGGGCTGTGATTACCGCTGCTCCTTCTGCATCATTCCCCACTTGCGGGGCAACCAACGCTCCCGCTCCATCGAGTCCATCCTCCGGGAAGCAGAACAGCTGGCCGAAGAGGGGGTGCAGGAGCTGATTTTAATTTCCCAGATCACCACCCACTACGGGATCGACCTCTACGGGGAGCCGCGCTTGGCTGAGCTTATCCGCGCCCTGGGCCAGATCCCCATTCCCTGGATCCGCATGCTCTACGCCTACCCCACGGGCATTACCCCCGCCGTGGTGGAGGCCATTCAAGAGACCGCCAATTTCCTGCCTTACCTGGATCTGCCTTTACAGCACAGCCATCCTGAGATCCTCAAGGCCATGAATCGCCCCTGGCAAGGGCAGGTCAACGACCGGGTGATCGAGCGGCTGCGCCAGGCGTTGCCCAATGCCGTGCTGCGCACCAGCTTTATCGTCGGCTTTCCTGGGGAGACGGAGGAGCACTTCCAGCATCTACTAGACTTTGTCCAGCGCCATCAGTTTGACCATGTGGGGGTGTTTACCTTTTCTCCCGAAGAGGGCACCCCTGCCTACCACCTCCCCCATCAGGTTCCAGAGGCTGTCAAACAAGAGCGCCGCGCCCGTCTAATGCAACTGCAGCAAGGCATTGCCTTCCGCCGCAACCGCGAGCAGGTGGGCCGAGTGGTACCTGTACTTTTGGAGCAGGAAAACCCCAGAACCGGCGAGTGGATTGGCCGCTCCCCTCGCTTTGCCCCCGAGGTGGATGGAGTGGTGTATGTGCAGGGGCAGGGATCCCTGGGATCCCTGGTGCCGGTGCAGATCACCCGCGCTGAGCCCTATGATCTCTTCGGTCGGGTGGTGGCAGCGCCGGAGGGTTTTAGCTGGAGCGGGCGGTAGCGGTGCAAAGCACTTTGGTAGGATCTTCATCCACGGGAGAGGAGCTGGGAATGACTACCCTTGGCGGCAGCGGGACCGAGTCTTTAGATGAGCTGAAACAGGCGGCAGCCCGGGCTGCAGTTCAAAAGGTGCAGTCGGGAATGGTGGTGGGGCTGGGCACGGGATCCACAGCCGCCTTTGCTGTCAGCGCCCTAGCAGAGCGGATGCAAAGCGAGGGTCTGCAGATCCTCGGTGTGCCCACCTCCGAGCGCACGGCTGAACAGGCCCGCTCCCTGGGGATCCCGCTGGCTACCCTAGAAGAGCAGCCGCGCCTGGATCTGGCCATCGATGGGGCCGACGAGATTGAAGTGGGATCCCTGAACCTGATCAAAGGGGCAGGAGGGGCCCTGTTGCGGGAAAAATTGGTGGAGGCCAGCGCTGCCGAGCTGATCATCATCGCCGATGCCTCTAAAAAAGTCCCGCAGTTGGGCATTCGCTTCCCGGTGCCGGTAGAGGTGGTGCGCTTTGGCTGGAAAACCACCTTGGCGCGGGTAGAGGCTCTGGGGTGCACAGCCACCTTACGGCGGAATGCCAACGGGGATCCCTACTTGACGGACGAGCAGCACTACATCCTCGACTGCCAATTCGGCCCCATGGCGGATCCTGCCAAGATCGCCGATCAACTCAAAGGGACGGTGGGGGTTGTGGAACATGGCCTGTTCATCGGCATGGCCAAAGAGGCAATCATCGCCCTCCCGACTGGGATCGAAACGCTGCAACCCAGCTGACAACTTCCTATACCCAGTCGTGTATTGGCGTTGCCCAGGAACTGGGTTTACAGCTTTTTCCGACTTCATGGGAGTTCCGTAGCCAAGCGGGAGCCTTCCCACGCAAGAGATTGATTGACACTGGCTGTGGTAAACAGCGCTGAAAAAAGCTGTACAGCTATCCCCAACTCCCCTCTCCCCCTGGGAGA
>NZ_JANSHQ010000298.1:0-1239 GCF_047461715.1 Synechococcus sp. R8-2
ATGAGTGCGGGAGTATGTCACGACGGAAGGTGAGGCAGATGGGGGGCTGGCTCAGGCAAAACTGGCTGTGGCAACTGGGGAGAGCCCTTGTGGCTGTTTGGATCGGCTGGGCGGAGGGGAGCGCTGCCTGGGCGAGGGACATGGCGCCGGCTGCTCCTGGAGTCTCCTCTCCCCCTACTTTGCCCATCCCTTGGGAATGGGTGTACGACTTGCAGGAGCAAGCCCGGCAGCGGCAATGCACATTGGTTGGCCTGTTGCGCAGCGATCCCTTGCCGGCGCCGGATCCCCAGTGGCAGGTGTACACACGGCTAGATTTGGTGGCCACGCCTCAGGCTGGTCGGTTGACCAGTGTGTTGTTTGCCGAGAACACCCGTACTCGGGCCTTGCAGGTTATCTATCAAGCCTCAGGGTCGGTGTACGACCCCGTTGAGACATTGGATTTTGCCATGATCCTGCCTCTAGCCTGGCAGGGGAACACTTTGCTGGCGCGGGAGTACGAAGGCTGGTTCCAGACCGATTTGAGCTGGGATCGGGCGGTGGTCTGGCCTTTGCCCACTGACTCGACAGGGATCCCACCGGTGCAAATCTGGGATCCGCCGCCGGCGCTGGGGTATGCGCAGCTGCTGGGCTGGGATCCCCAGGCGCGAGAGCGGGTGCTGTTTGCGGTGGCCGATAGCCTTGGAGAGATGCCCCGCTTGGTGAGCGTGGGCCCAGACCGCCAGGTGTTGCTGCGAGCGCCTGCCGTTGCCCTTTCCCCAACTCCCTCTTCTCTACAGGGGTGGCAGGAGATCCGGCCCAAGGGGGGAGAGCCTCTCTGCCACCAAAGCCGTTTTGGGCTGGAGCAGGGAGGGGAAAATGAAAAATTAAACTGAGATGCAGAAGCCTGTGGGAGCGACAACCATGTCCAAACCGGTGGTGCGGCGGGGCTGGCCTCTGGAGGCCTTTGTCGGGGATGTAATCGTCTGTACCCTAGAGGGATCCCATCTGGATCAGGTGACGGAAATCCGAGTCAGCCCGGCGGGTAAAGGGATCCGAGTCAGCTTTGGGGATCCCTTGGGACGCTCTAAGGAACCGGTGCAGGCCAGTGCCGAGCACCTGACGGTTACCTTCGAGATCGATCCCAGCACCTACCCTGGCGAAAAGCGCATTGAGCTGATCTCGCCGGCAGGGCCCAGCGATCCCCTGCCGTTTTTGGTGATGATGTAGAGGCGCGCAGAAAAGAGCATGACTCTAGTCAAT
>NZ_JANSHQ010000299.1:0-5847 GCF_047461715.1 Synechococcus sp. R8-2
GTCAGCGGGACGGAGTCCTTTCTTTTTACCAGGCTAAAAGTAGCTGAAAGCACACTATGCAGATCCAGAGCCGCCAACAGTAGAAGAAGTAGAAGAAGATGATAGCGTTCCAGGGATCCCAGACGTGCGTTTTGATGCCTACGACCCGGGCGAGGGGTTTTACGACGAGCTGTTTTTGGGGCGTAACCAGCCCCGTCCTGAGGCGATCCCGCTGATTGAGCGCATTCATTCTCTGGAAGAAGGGGAACTGCAGCAGCGGCAAGCGGCGGCGCAGGCGGCCCTCTTTCAGATGGGGGTGACCTTCAACGTCTATGGCGATAGCCAGGGCACAGAGCGAATTTTCCCCTTTGACATTATTCCCCGTATCGTCTCAGCTTCCGAGTGGCAGCGGCTGGAGAAGGGCCTTAAGCAGCGCATCCACGCCCTCAACCTGTTCATCGACGATGTTTATCACGACCAGAAAATCCTCAAGGATGGGGTGATCCCTGCCGAGCTGATCGAAACGGCCAAGGGATTTCTGCGGCCCTGTGTGGGGCTCAACCCACCGGGGAGAATTTGGTGCCACGTCACCGGCACCGACTTGGTGCGGGATCGGGACGGGACTTGGTACGTGTTGGAAGATAACCTGCGCTGTCCGTCGGGAATCTCTTATGTGCTGGAAAATCGGCGGGTGATGAAAAGCACCTTTCCCTCCCTGTTCAACACCATGGGGATCCGCCCGGTGGACGACTACCCTAGCCATTTGTTGGATACTCTGCTTAACCTGGTGCCGCACCTAGCCAACCCAACGGTGGTGGTGCTCACCCCCGGCATCTACAACTCCGCCTACTTCGAGCATTCTTTCCTCGCCCAGCAGATGGGGGTGGAGCTGGTGGAAGGGCGGGATCTGGTGGTGGCCGATGGCTATTTGCAAATGCGCACCACCAAAGGGCTGCAGCGGGTGGATGTGATCTACCGCCGCATCGACGACGACTTCATCGATCCCCTTGCTTTTCGCCCTGATTCCCTCTTGGGGGTACCCGGCCTGTTTGAGGTCTACCGGTCGGGGCGGCTGGCGATCGCCAACGCTTTGGGAACGGGGGTGGCGGACGACAAGGTGATCTACGCCTATGTGCCCCAGATGATCCGCTACTATCTGGGAGAGGAAGCCATTTTGCCCAACGTGCCCACCTACCTCTGCTGGGATCCTAAGGATCAGGCGTACGTACTGGAAAACCTGGACAAGCTGGTGGTGAAGGCAGCCAACGAGTCAGGCGGCTATGGCATGCTGATGGGATCCCAGGCTACACCGGCAGAGCGGTCTGCTTTTGCTGAGAAAATCCGCGCCCAGCCGCGCAACTACATCGCCCAACCCACCCTGTGCCTTTCTCGCGTGCCCACCTTGGTGGATCGGGGAGAAGGCCCCCGTCTAGAACCCTGTCATGTGGACTTGCGGCCCTATATCCTCTACGGCAAAGAGATCTACGTTCACCCAGGGGGGCTGACCCGCGTCGCCCTCAAGAAGGGATCTCTGGTGGTGAACTCCTCCCAGGGGGGCGGCAGCAAAGATACCTGGGTGCTCTGCGCGGATCCCGGCTGTTGAGAGACGGCTTGCAAAATAGGTTCAGAGCCGCTCGCCCGAACCTCTGCTCCACCGGCCAAAGCGGCTGGCATGTTGAAGCGCCAAATCCACGTAGTGCTGGGCGTGAAGGCGCAGTTGCTTGACCTCTTCCTCGGTGAGGGTGCGGATAACCTTAGCCGGGATCCCCGCCGCCAAAGAGCGAGGTGGCACAGACCGGGTGACCACCGCTCCAGCTCCCACCATGCTGCCCGCCCCGATGGTGACCCCGCTCAAGAGAACGGCCCCAATCCCGATCAGACATCCCCCCTCGATGTGGGCACTGTGGATGACCGCTCGATGGCCTACGGTCACTTCCTCGCCAATCAGGGTCGGCTGTCCGGGATCCCCGTGCAGAATGGCTCCATCTTGGATATTGCTGCGGCGGCCAATGACAATGGGCGAGAGATCCCCCCGCAGGATAGCCCCGTACCAAATGCTCACCGCTTCCGCAAGTTGGACATCGCCGATCAGTGTGGCATTGGCGGCAATAAAGGCTGCCTGGTCGATCCCTCTCGGCTGCTGCTCTAACCCCACTTTCCAAACGCCCTTGGCAACGACTTCTATTTCCCCAATCCTACTGCTACCGGGGGTGCGGCAATTCCAGACCTGCCCCAGCGCTCCGCGCCGCCTCCAGTCCCAGAAAAAGAGAGGAGCCAGGGATCCAGAAAATCAACCCGTCCCTTTGCTCCTGTTTCACCATTGTCAATCCATTGCACAATAGCAATGAGATATAAGCAACACATTTGGCTCATTGTCGATAGCTGTGGAAGCGTTCGTTAGATTAATTTCTAACTCTTGTAGGAGAGGGGCTAGGGGTGAGGGATTTTAGCTAAGCCTGCCGTTGCAGCAGGGGAGAGGATTCAGACGGTTGCAAGGGGCGAATGGCAAAGAAAGTTTCGTAGATGCAATCGCCAACGTGGTTCATTTGTAGCTGCAATTTGTCGAGAAACTCATGTAAGCCCTGCTCCATAATGTCGTCGATGGTTAGGTAGTCCAGCTCAGAACGCAGGCGGCCCAAAGCTCGCTCGCTGGGATCCCGCCAAGTATCGGCTGGGGTGCCGGTGATTTGGTGCAGGGATCGATCCGCATGAATAAGACAAAACTGAATAGAGCGGGGAAATTGCCGATCCAAAATCAGGAAAGAGGCCACCTCTCTGGGATTGATGCGGTGCTGGCGGCTGTGTTTCCGATACATTTCATAAGCACTGGCCGACTTCAGCAAGGCGATCCACTGCAGCTCATCCAAAGCCGTGCCCACGTACTGCAGAGAGGGCAGCAAGATAAAATACTTAACGTCCAAAATGCGCGCCGTTTTGTCTGCCCGCTCCAAAAGACGGCCAATCTGGCCAAAATGCCATCCTTCCCCATGGGTCATGGTGGCATCCATCACCCCGGCGAATAGGTGGCTGGCCAGCTTCACTTCTGTGAAGAAATCGTGGAGCTGACTCAGGTGGGGGCCTTGCTGAGCCGCTTCTTTGACCATCAAATAAAAGCGGTTGACCCGCTCCCACATTTCTGAAGAAATGACCTCCCGCACAGAGCGGGCATTTTCCCGCGCCAGCCGCAAACAGGAAAGGATGGAGTTGGGGTAATCCCTATCAAAAGCCAGGAACTGGATGACTGTTTCTTGGGTTGCCTGGCCATAGCGTTGGTAAAACAGCTCCTGATCCCCGGTGGTGTAGACAATGGGATCCCACTGCTGGGCGGGACCGCTGGGCAAGTCTAGGATGAGGTTGAGATTGACATCGATGAAGCGGGCGATGTTCTCGGCGCGCTCCACGTAGCGGTTGAGCCAGTAGATGGAATCGGCCACGCGACTCAGCATGCTGTTGCCTCCTCTGGAGTTTCTTGTCTCCGCGCTCCGTTCAAATTCAACAAACGAAGCAGCCGCCGCAGCTTCACCAGCAGCACCCCCGTCAGGCCGGTCAGGATCCATCCTATCCAGTCGGCTGGGGTGCCCAGATAGCGCACCTCCACGCGATGATCCCCCGGTGGGATCCGCACCTGCAACAGCCCCACTCCACTGTGCTCAGCAGACGTGAGGCGACCATCCACCTGTACCCGCCAAGCAGGGTAGTAAAAAGTGCGCAGGACTACCCATTGATCCTGATCGGTGGGGTTAACGGCCCGAAAACGACGGTAGCCATAGCGCCACTGCTCCACTTCCAACAGTGGCTCCAGATCGCTTTGTTCTCGTCCAAAGTTCACCATGTCGCCTTGCCACCGCAGCAGCGGATCCACCTCTGGGGGCGGCATGGGCAGGGTTGCTTGGCGAGGTCGGTACTCCGGCACATCCACCAGCGCCAGCCCATCGGGAAAGATCCAGTGCCAGTGAAGAAAAGCGATGCCCGGTCGCTGCTGAGGCTCATTGGGAAATGGCTTGGCGGCAGACAGCTCTTGAAAAGTTTGGATGGTCTGGGGGTCAAACCAGGCTCTGGACAAGACCTGCCAGCCCTGCCAGCTTTGTATCCCCATGGCCAGACCTATCCCCACAATCAAGAGGATCCTCAAGCCCTTTTGTCCCCACCCCCAGGCGGCCAGGGATCCCAACAGCCAGGGCACCGTTACTGATGTCACCGCCATCCAGCGCCAAGAAAACTGAATGCGGCGCAGGGGCAAAACCCACTCGTAGAGCCAACCCAGCAGATCCGTCATCATCAGCAAGGCCACCAAGCTGGCCCCCAAGCTGTAGAGCAGGATGGCTTTGGCCAGGGGAGCAGAGGATTCTAAGGCACCATGGGACTCCGTCTCGCCAGCACGAGCGGAATGGATCGGGGTCATCCCCCTTGTCCTGCGGGCCAGCCAAGTTGGGAGAATCAGGATTCCAACACCCAAGACAACGGCCACCATCCAGATCCAGTACCCCACCAGGCCGCTTTCAAACCAGTGCTGCGTCAGTTGTGGCTGGAGCCGGGTCAGCCCACTCACGATCAAACGATGTTGGGGCATGTACTCTTCGACAAAATTCACCAACTCCACCTGGATGAGGCGCTGATCCCAAAAGGCTGGCAGCAGATAAAACGCCGTCCACCCCAGCCCCAGCCCAAACCCCAAGTAGCAGCGCCCCACCCTGGGCCAGAGGGGATCCCAGCGGCCCAGCACCCAAGGCAGAGGCAGCCAAGTTAGCGTAAAGACCAGCAAAGTGGGCAAGTGAGATAGGGCCAACAGGCCGTAGCTAATGGCTAAGGCCACAATCGGCCAAAGGGACTGGGGCCGGCAGATCACCTGGACTGAGGCCCAGAAAATCCAGGGAGAGACAGCAATGGCCCACACTTCCCCCATTGCCCCCCGTTGGTAAATATCCACCAGCCAATAGGGGCCGGCCATACCCGCCAGAGCCAAAACCAGAGCCCAAGCCCAGGGGATGAGTTGCCGGAGAAGGGCATACAGCCCTGTCCCGAAGACCGCCATTGCCAAGCCCATGCTGGCCACCAGGGATCCGGGCATATCCAGCTCCAGCAGGCGAAACGGCAGAGGGGCCACCATGCACAGAGGGGGGTAAAAGGCAAAGGTGGGATTGCCGTAGCCGAAGTTGGAATACTCTAGCCAGCGGGGGTAAAACTGCCCGCTGAAAAACTGTCGCTGATACTGAAAGGCCCAACTGAGGTTGAAGTGGGTGGAATGAGTGATGGGATAGCCCTGGCGCAGCATGGGCCAGAGCAGCACCACGACTCCCACCAGCAACCCTATCCCAACACCCCTCTCCGGTTGGCACAACGCTTTTAGCATTTCTCGGCGTTGTCCCCATCCTCTACCTCGAAAGGCCCAGACTTCCCCCCATACTTGCGCAGCAGCCGGATGTGTTCGATCACCATCGTCTTCTCCAAGGCCTTGGCCATGTCGTATAGGGTGAGGGCAGCCACCGAAACTGCTGTCAAAGCCTCCATCTCCACCCCTGTTTGGGCGTTGGTTTTCACTGTAGCGGTGATCAGAAAGCCGGGCAGATGGGGATCCGGATTCAGATCCACGGTGACGCTGCTCAAGGGGAGAGGATGACACAGCGGGATCAGATCAGCGGTGCGCTTGGCAGCCATGATCCCGGCCAGCCGGGCTGTTTCCACCACATTCCCTTTGGGCCCTTGACCGGCCAAGATGGTCTGCAAAGTCGTTTCTGACATGCGTACCTGTCCTTGGGCAGTGGCCAAG
This sequence comes from Synechococcus sp. R8-2, assembly GCF_047461715.1. Taxonomy (NCBI): domain Bacteria; kingdom Bacillati; phylum Cyanobacteriota; class Cyanophyceae; order Synechococcales; family Synechococcaceae; genus Synechococcus; species Synechococcus sp. R8-2. The sequence continues at coordinate 5,747 of NZ_JANSHQ010000299.1, forward strand.
CGGGCAACCATGGGCTTGTGTCCCACTTCCACCATTTGTGCTCGGCCAGAGGCGTCCAGGTGGGTGAGGGCTTGCCCAACAAAGGACTCTGTCCTGCTGGC
>NZ_JANSHQ010000300.1:0-2749 GCF_047461715.1 Synechococcus sp. R8-2
TTTTCCCAGAACACCCCCCCTACAACCGACTTCTGGCCGGTGCCAACCCAAGGCTACCTCACCACCCGACAGTGGCATCAGGCCACGGGCGAAGGGGACTACCAACTGCTGGATCCAGGGGGGGTTCTCTGTCTAAAAGCGCCCCCTGCGGCTGATCCCGCCATTTTGCAAAAGTTGCGCCCGCAGCGGATCCCCTTGGCAGAGACCTTTGTCGCCCAGATCCCCCGAGGATCCGTCCACGTGGGCCACTATCCCCGCCACCTCTACGCCAGCTTTGCCAGCGGGGTGCTCACCCGCCGGGGAGAATTGCTCGCCGATCTATCCCTGAGCTTGCCGCCGCCGGAGTTCCTCGACTGGGACTACAGGCCAGATCACCTGCGACACCACCCCCTGCTGGGCTTGCCCCATCTCCCCCCACCGATCCCACTGGATGGCCCCGTTGCCCTTTTGCCCTTGGGGGCAGTTAATTACTTTCACTGGATGGTGGATATTTTGCCTGCCTTGGATATCCTGCAGCGGTCGGGCGCCCTGGAAAAGGACATCCCCATCTTGATCCACGGGTATCAAAGAAAGCCCTTTCAGGTGCAGAGCTTGGCTGCTTTGGGGATCCCAGCCGAGCGCATCCTCAGCTTTGAGCAGTTGGGGGGATCCCATCTGCAAGCCCAAAACCTGATCGTGCCCTCGGCAGGCGCTCCGGTGGGGTGTTTGACGCCCAGGGGATTGGAGGTGCTGCGGCAACTGGCCCAGCCGAGTTTATCCATTGACCCCCTGCAGCCGCGGCGAATTTACATCAGCCGTCGCTCTGCCCGCTGGCGGCGGGTGATCAACGAAGCGGAGGTGCTGGCCTGCTTGCGCCCCTGGGGATTTGTACCGGTGCAGATGGAAACCCTTTCTCTTCCCGAGCAAATAGCCCTGATGCAGGGGGCAGAGGCGGTGATCGGGATCCACGGGGCGGGCCTAACCAACCTCGCCTTTTGTCCACCCGGCACCACTGTCATCGAGATCTTGCCCAGCAATGCAGTGCTCCCCTATTTTTGGATCATTGCCCAGGTGGCAGGGTTAAGGTATTTCCCCTTGGTGGCGCCTGTTTGCGATCCGGCTTTGGTGGCTCTTCTTTCCAGCCCCGATTTGGATCGAGAAGATGCCTGGGTTCGGATCCCGGACTTGCTGAATGTGCTGGAACAGACAGGGATCAAGGGATGATGGGATCGGAGGGACTCGAACCCTCACGTTCTTGAGGAACAACGGATTTTAAGTCCGTAGCGTCTACCATTCCGCCACGATCCCAATCTGTCGGCAATAGCCGTACTACTCTACCAAACTGCTTGCCTTGGGGGGGCAAGTCTTTAAGTTGGTTCACCCAGCCCTGCAGTGGAGGGTATGAAGTAGGGGATTGCTGCCCCTGCTGATGGGATCCCTGCTGTGCCCGCTGGCTTGAAGCTCCTACAACTTCTCTTTCAAAAAAACGTTGGCCACCCAGATCCCCACCACCGCCAAGGCGGCCATCCCATAAAAGGTATAGCTATAGCTGCCCATCCTATCGCGAATTTGCCCCGCGATCATCGTTCCCACCAAGGCCCCAACTCCATAGGCGGTAAACACAATGCCGTAGTTCTGGGCGTAGCGTTCGGGATCAAACAAGCGCAGGGTCAGGGCGGGAGCCATGGCCAGCCACCCCCCCAGGCAAAACCAAAGCAAGGAAAAAGTTACCCAGTAGGCCAGAAGGGATCCCTGAGGAGGCAGGAGCATCAGCCCACAGGCCAGCAGGATCAGCCCATAGGAGCCCGTAGTGACCTGATGGGGATGTAATCGATCGGCCAACCAGCCAAACAGAGGACGGCTGAGCCCGTTGAAAATGGCGAAGAGAGCCACGCTGTTGGCAGCCGCAGGGGGATCCAGGCCGATCAGCTCTTCCCCCACAGGACCAGAAATCCCAATGGCGCTTAAACCAACCAGGGTGCCGATGGCATAGCAGATCCACAGGCCATAGAAGGAGGGGTTCCTCAGCAGAGGGAGAGAGCGCCGAGAAGTCAACGGAGAGCGATCTGGGCCATTCGTGGATTTTCTTGGAAAAGGTGAGGAAGGGATCCAATCGGGAGGAGGAAATCTCAGTTGGGTTGCGATCCCCAAGATCACCGCTGCAAAGAGGATCCCCAAAATCAGCAGCGTAGGTCGAACCCCCAGCGCCTCGATCAAGCGGTTGGCTAGAGGAGCGGTAAGCAGGGGGGATAGGCCAAAGCCGACAATGGTGGATCCCACGGCCAATCCCTTGCGATCCGGGAACCAACGGGCTGCCACGGCCATTGGCACTCCATAGGCTATTCCCACACCGCTGCCGGCAATGACTCCATAGCAGAGGGCAATCCACCCAATGGAGGGGGCGAAGCTGGCCAGCCCATAGCCCAGGCCCACCAAGCTGCCCCCCAGAGCCAGTACTCGGCGGGATCCCCAGCGGGGGATGACAAACCCTGTGATGGGCATGAGGGTAGCGTAAAACACGAGGGCAACGGTGTAGGGCAGCAGGCTCTCACTGGCCCCGATCCCCAGCTCTGTTTCCAGGGGCTTGCGGAAAATGCTCCAGGAATAGACGGTTCCCAAGCAAAGAAGAACCAGGAGCCCCAGGAGGATAAAAAGCCATCTCCCTCCATAGGCTGGTTGTCTATACAAAGTAATGGGGGATCCAACCCTTTTCATGGGTATTTGGAGCTTGTTAGCTTGTGGGGGCGTGGGGTAGCTAAGCCCCGCACTG
>NZ_JANSHQ010000301.1:0-3147 GCF_047461715.1 Synechococcus sp. R8-2
ACTTCTGGGGGCACTTCAGCAGGGGCCGCCGTGTAGCGGGGCAGTTCCTCCAGGGCCAAGTTGAGCTTGTACACCGGGCCTGAGGTGCGGTAGTGCCGTTCTAGCCGGTCACGCAAGTCTGGGGGCAAAGAGGAGCAGAGCCGCAAAAAGGTGATTTGGGGATGGGCATTGGAGAGAACCGCCCGCGCCCGCACGGTTTCCCCCGATTCGAGGATAACCCCAGCGGCCTGCCCACTCTCCATCAAGATCTCCGCCACTGGAGCAGACGTGCGGATCTCCACCCCTAAGTCCAGAGCTGCCTTGGCCATCGCTTGGGTAATGGATCCCATCCCACCGCGCACATAGCCCCAGACCCCACGCGAGCCAATGGCCCGACCTACCGCATGGACTAGCCAAATGTAGGGCGTACCTGGAGTCATCGGCCCGGCAGAGGTGCCGATCAAAGATTGGGGAGCCATCGCCGCCTTGACTTGCTCCGACTCGAAGAATTCATCCAGGAGATCGGTGGTCGAGAGGAGCATGATGCGGCGGAAATCGTCTTCATAGCCAGCAGCTGCAAAGCGATCCGCCAGTTGCCCCAGTGAAATCGGCGGCTGCATCAAAGTTGGCTCCACCACCTCGTTCACCCGATCCCAAAACTCCTCCCAGCGGTCGTAGGCTTCCGCATCTTTGCGAGAAAACTTGGCAATTTCCGCTTTGCTCTTGGCACGGTTATCGGCATACAGAAAGAGGTGCTGCCCATCCGGGAAAGGCATGAAGTAGGAAGGTTGCTTGGCATAGACCTCAAAGCCATAGTCCGGCAGGCGCAGATCGCGGATGATCTCCGGGCGCAGCAAACTACAGGAATAGGAAGCCACCGACACGCGAAAGCCCGGGTGAATTTCTTCTGTAATGGCAGCACCACCAACGGTGTGATAGCGCTCCAGCACCAGCACTTTTTGCCCCGCTTTGGCCAAATAGCAAGCGCTCACCAGCCCGTTATGCCCGGCCCCAATCACCACTGCGTCGTAGCTCATCGACAATCCTTCTGCAAACGCTTCTCCACCCACAATACTCCTGCCAGCCAAGACTCGATCTGCCGGCAAGGGATCCCTGCCTTAACCGATGGAAAAAACCTGATCCAGACTCAACTCTCCAGCCCGGATCCCTGGGATCCCAACTTTTTCCTTGGGGGTGTAAGCCTCTCTTCTCTGGTAAACTCCCGACTCTATTGGCAAGCTGTACGTCTCTAGGCAGTTCTCTTGCAAGTTCAAGATCCAGTAGTTGGGGATCCCGGCTTTGGCGTAGAGTCCGAGTTTGACTTCCCGATCATAGGTAAGGGAAGAATCAGCCACTTCGATGATGAGATAGATGTCTTCGGGCTGAGGATGCCGAGAGCGGTACTCATCCTGCTGAAAGCGCACAATGGCAAAGTCGGGCTCCGGCTCGTGATTGGGGGGCAGTTGCACCGGATCCTGGGTGCGCACAATAGCTTGCTCCTGCACAAGGCCCACCAACAGTCGGTACAGGCGGCTACAGTAGGCGGCGTGCCTCTCCCCTTTCGTCATCTTTTGAACCAGGAGCCCGTCAATCAGCTCCAACTGATTGGGCCCTTCAATCTGTCCAGACTCAATCAGCCGATGAAACTCCTCAAAGGTATATCGCCTGATATAGGGATCCAATCGGGCGGCTAGAGTCATCGACCAAACTCATCAGACCCTAAACTTCATATCACCACTCTACCAACTCACAAAAAAGGGATCCCTGGACCAGCCGAGGGATCCCTATTCAGCAGGTTATGGGCTTGCTACCCCGACTGGGAAGCTGTCGAGGCGATAACAAAGGCCGCGTAGGTCAACACGTAACCCACCGTGAAGTGAGCCAGACCCACCAGACGACCTTGGACAATCGACATGGCCACCGGCTTGTCTTTCCAGCGGATCAGCTTGGCCAAGGGAGTGCGCTCGTGCGCCCACACCAAGGTCTCGATCAGCTCTTGCCAGTAGCCGCGCCAGGAGATCAAGAACATGAACCCGGTTGCCCACACCAGGTGGCCGAACAGGAACATCCAGGCCCAAACCGCCAGGTTATTCATCCCGTAGGGGTTGTAGCCGTTGATCAACTGGGCGGAGTTGGCCCAGAGGTAATCCCGCAGCCAGCCCATCAGGTAAGTGGAGTTCTCGTTGAACTGGGCAGTGTTGCCGCTCCAAACCCCAAGCTGCTTCCAGTGCCAGTAGAAGGTAACCCAGCCGATGGTGTTCAGCATCCAGAACATGGCCAGGTAGAAGGCATCCCAGGCGGAGATGTCGCAGGTGCCGCCTCGACCCGGGCCGTCGCAGGGGAAGCTGTAGCCAAAGTCCTTCTTGTCCGGCATCAGCTTAGAGCCGCGGGCATCCAACGCCCCCTTGACCAAGATCAAGGTGGTGGTGTGCAAGCCCAGCGCAATGGCGTGGTGCACCAGGAAGTCACCCGGGCCAATGGGCAGGAACAGGGATCCATTGGGATCGTTGATGGCCTGCAGCCAGCCCGGCAGCCACACGTTGCCGTAGTTGGGCCAAGCGGTAGAAGCAAGGCTGTCGGGGTTGGACAACAACACATCCATGCCGTAGATCATCTTGCCGTGAGAGGCCTGGATGAACTGAGCAAACACCGGCTCGATCAAGATCTGCTTCTCCGGCGTGCCGAAGGCCTGCATGACGTCGTTGTGGACGTACAGCCCCAGGGTGTGGAAGCCCAGGAACAGCGATACCCAGCTGAGGTGGGAGATAATCGCTTCCTTGTGATCCAGCACCCGCGCCAGCACGTTGTTCTTGTTGGCCTCAGGATCGTAGTCCCGCACCAGGAAGATGGCCCCGTGGGCAAACGCCCCCACCATCAAGAAGCCAGCAATGTACTGGTGATGGGTGTAGAGAGCCGCCTCCGTGGTGTGATCCATGGACATGAACACGTAGGGGTTAAGGGCGTACATGTGCTGCGCCACCAGCGAGGTCACCACCCCCAGACAGGCCAAGGCCAGAGCCAACTGGAAGTGCAGGGAGTTGTTGACCGTGTCGTAGAGACCTTTGTGGCCTTCTCCCAGCAGGCCTCCGAAGGGAGTGCCCTTGGGGGGGTTGTGGGCGCCAAGGATCTCCCGGATGCTATGGCCAATGCCCCAGTTGGTGCGGTACA
>NZ_JANSHQ010000302.1:0-3483 GCF_047461715.1 Synechococcus sp. R8-2
CGTTCTTCAGGGCGAAAGGGGATCAAAAGGGCGCGGGGCGCTTTGGCATGGCGAGAGACCAAAATCAACGCCACAATACTGAGCAGATAGGGCAACATTAAGAAAAACTGATAGGGGATCCGGCTACCCCAAAGCTGCTGAAGGCGCAATTGCAAAGCATCAAACCCGGCAAACAGCAACGCTCCTCCTAAGGCTCGCCAGGGATCCCAAGCGGCAAAAACCACCAGAGCAATGCAAATCCACCCCCGCCCATTGACGATATTGAAGAAAAACGCATCGAACGCAGAGAGGGTTAAAAAAGCACCGGCCACGGCCATAAGAGCGCTGCCCACCATCACCGCTCCGGTACGAACGGCATAGACCGGGATCCCCTGGGAAGCGGCAGCCTGGGGATTTTCTCCAACCATGCGCACGGCCAGGCCCAGCGGAGTTCGGTAGAGGATGTAGGCCATGAGGGGCACCAGGAGAAGGCTGAGGTAGGTGAGGGGCGGCTGGGTAAACAGGGTTTCTCCCAGAAAGGGCAGGCTGGAGAGACCCGGGATCGGCCAAGGGCTGAAGGGGACGATTTTGGGAGGAGAGGTGACCTGGGGCAGGGCCATGCGATAGACAAAATAGGCGGCATTAATGGTCAAGAGGGTGATGCCGATGCCGGTGACGTGCTGGGAAACCCCAAGGCGGACGGTCAACAGGCTGTGAATCAAGCCCACACCTGCACCGAGGACGGCAGCAAAGGCTACGCCCCACCACAATCCGGATCCCTGATAGACCACCAGCCAACCGGTCATGGCCCCCAGGGTCATGATCCCTTCGATGCCCAAATTGAGAACGCCGGCCCGCTCACAGAGGACTTCGCCCAAAGTGCCAAAGAGCAAGGGAGTGGCAATGCGCAGGGTGGCCACCCAAAAGCTGGTGGTGCTGATTAAGCTGATTAGACTCAGGAGTGCAGACACGGGTGCTCAGTCCCAGCGCAGACGATAACGGGCCAATCCCATGCAGACCAACATCCACAGCAGGGCAGCAGCAACAATGACATCGGCAAGATAGGTGGGAACGCCCAAGCTACGCCCCATGGTATCGGCTCCCACATAAACCCCGGCAATGAAAACTGCGGCCCCCACCACTCCCAAGGGATGCAGTTGGGCCAACAGGGCAACAACAATGCCGGTGTAGCCAAAGCCCGGGGATAAATCCAAGGTGAGATAGCCCTTGAGCCCGAGAAGTTCACAAGCTCCCGCCAAGCCTGCCAGCCCCCCTCCCAGCAGTGAGGTATACAAAATAACTCCCTGGACTGGGATGCCGAGAAACCTGGCCGCTTCCGGGTTCGCGCCTACGGCTCGCATTTCTAGGCCCCAAACGGTGAACCGCTCTATGGCCCACACCCCCAGGGCAGCAAGCAGGGCAATGATCAAACCGGCGTGGAGACGACTGCGGGGAATCAGCCGCGGCAGAAGAGCACTCTCCGCCAGGGCACGACCTTGGGGCCAACCCAGGGCCAGAGGATCTTTGAGGGGGCCTTCCAGGAGATAGCTGATCCCGAGAAGAATGACAAAATTGAGCAGCAGGGTGGTCACCACTTCGTCCACCTGGAACTGAGTCTTGAGCCAGGCCGGGATCCACAGCAACAGCCCTCCGGCAATCCAGCCCGCCAGCAGCAGCACCAGCACCAACCACGGGCGCGGCAGCGAAAGCCCAGCGGTGCCCAAGAGGCTGGCAGCCAGAGCCCCACCATAAAACTGGCCTTCTGCACCGATGTTCCACAACTTGGCCCGAAAACACACCGCCACCGCCAATCCCGTCAGGATCAGGGGAATGGCCCGCGTCAAAGTTTCGCTCAGGGCAAAGGGGGATCCCACCGCTCCCCGCAGCAAAGCTCCATAGGCTGCCAAAACCGGGGATCCCGTCCACAGGATCAGCAGGCTACAGGAGAGGAAAGCCAGGACAATGGCTGCCATCGGCGCGCTCAGGATCAGCCAGAGGGGCACCGTGGAACGGGGTTCAACACGCATCAGCCACCTCCTGCCCGGCCATGCGCAACCCCAAGGCGGTCACCGTTGTGGTTTGGGTTGGGATTGCTGGGGAAAGCCGACCGCGATAGAGCACCGCCACCCGATCGGCCAAACTCAGCAATTCATCCAAGTCTTCAGAAATGAGCAGGATCCCGGCTCCAGCTCGGGCTGCTGCCAGCAGTTGGGCATGCACGTAAGCCACAGCCCCCAGATCCAGTCCCCGCGTTGGCTGGTGAGCCACAATTACCTGGGGATCCCGACACAGCTCCCGCGAGAGGATCACTTTTTGCATATTTCCGCCGGACAGCAGTTGCACTGGCATCTGGAGCGCCTGCCGCGGATCCCCACTCTGGAGTCCCCGCACGTCGTAGGTCTGTAGCCAGGTGTGGGCCTGCTGATAGATTTGGCGGTGACGCAGGATCCCCCACCGCGAGAATTCGGGATCCCGATAGCGCTCGATCACCCAATTCTCCCACAGGCTAAGGGAACCGATCAGTCCGGTCTTGTGGCGGTCTTCCGGGATCCGGGCCATGCCTTGCCGCACCATCTCAGCAGGAGAGATCAGCCGCAGGACTCGGCCATACAGATGCAGATGACCTTGGTGGGGCCGGATCACCCCGCAGATCAGATCTGCCAGGACGGATTGCCCATTGCCCGCCACCCCGGCAATACCCACGATTTCGTGACGCCGCACCGTCAGAGAAACCTGCTCCAGATGCTGCTGCCCTGCCCGACAGGAGACCTGCTGCAGCTCCAGGATCGTCTCCCCAACAGACAAGGGCGCTTTGACCACCGCCGCCAACCGCTGCCCCACCATCGCTTCCGCCAGAGCTGTGGGATGGATCTCAGCCGTCTTGCCCGCCATCACCACCCGCCCTGACCGCAGCACCATCACCCGGTCACTGATGCGCATCACCTCCTGGAGCTTGTGGGAAATCAGCAGGATCCCCAGTCCGCGACCGGCCATCTGCCGTAGGGTGTGAAAAAACGGCTCAATTTCCGGTGGGGTTAACACCGCCGTAGGCTCATCCAAAATCAGGATCCGCGCCCCTCGATACAGCACCTTGAGGATCTCCACCCGCTGCCGCTCCCCTAAGGTCAGGGATCCCACCAGGGCATCGGGATCCACGGCCAACCCCAATTCCTCAGCTAGCTTTTGGATGCGCTGCCGTCCCTCTCGCCGCCGAGACCATAGGTGCCACAGGGGCTGAGTGCCCAGCAGAATGTTGTCCAGCACCGATAGATTATCGGCCAAGACCACATGCTGATGCACCATGCCTATCCCTGCCGCCAGGGCAGCCGCCGGGGATCCCAGCTTGAGGGGCCGACCAAACACCCACACCTGACCCTGATCGGGAACGTAGTGCCCAAACAGGATATTCATCAGCGTCGTTTTGCCCGCCCCATTTTCCCCCAAGATGGCCAGAATCTCCCCGGCCCGCAGTTCGAGATCGATCTGGTCGTTGGCCAGCAGAGC
>NZ_JANSHQ010000303.1:0-7036 GCF_047461715.1 Synechococcus sp. R8-2
TAGCGTTGCGGAGCAATAATGCGCGGGGCTAGAGGGCTTGTCTCAGCAGCCCAGGCATCTCACCTAACCTGAAACGGCCATAAGCTCCCACAGCATCTCGGATAAGCTTGCTTCAACAAATCTCAAAAGCCGCTGGCAGGTAGTCAACCAAAGCGTAGCTTACCCCTTCCCTGGAGGCCCGACGTTCTATCAGCGCGACATCAAAACGGCAGGACAACTCGGAGAGGTGGGGATGCTGGCTCAAGAAGGCTTGGGCAGCCCGGATCAAGCGTCGCTGCTTGGGGATCCCAACCGCCAAAAGCCCGCCTCGATCCCAGCTACCGGGGCTACGGGTTTTCACCTCTACGAAAATCAGCACATCAGCTTTGTGGGCAACCAGATCCAGCTCGCCCCAAGGGCAGCGCCACCGCTGGGCCAGGATCTGCCAGCCCTGCTGACAGAGATATTGCCGCACCCAGCCCTCGCCGACGTTGCCTGTATTCTGGAGGGAAGCCCTTCTGGGCAAGGGATCCATAAAAAAATCACCAGCGCCCGGCTCTAATGAGCAGAGCCATTGCCGTGATACTTGTCGGTGTCGTAAAAGCCGTTGCGGGTGCCGAAGTAGAAACTTGCCAGAGAGAGGACAAGAGCAACCCCCACCAAGACTAACTTTGCATCCACGTGGTTTTCCCCTGATTTTCTCCTCAACCGTGATCATAATAGCCTGCCGCTCCTTCACAATCCTCTGGTAAGCGATGCGCGGCACTGATATCGGCCAAGGCACAGCAAGTCTTGGGGGATCCCATTGGAGAGCTTTTCTTGAATGCTTGAATGAATGACTCCCACTGGGAGCTCAGCATGCTACCATTCAGACGGAAAGGGAGTAGTCAGGCGGCTTACCGCCCTCTGCATCGACATACTGGCTAAAAACAGCCCGGTGCAAGAGACAAAGCAAGCCCGGCAGGCTGCTTTGGTGACGAGACTTTCACTGAGTTCACGCAGAGGTGAGCTTGGTGAGTCCGTCTGACTTTCCCAGCCTTCACCTCTAGGTGTGAACCGATTCCACACACAAGAGAGGTTGGAGGCTAAACGATGTGGGCTGGTTTTGCGTCAAGTTTGCTGTTGGTCACCGTAGCGGAGTTTGGGGATAAAACCTTTTTTACCCCCCTGATTCTCGCTATGCGGCACCCGCGCCGCTGGGTTTTCTTGGGAACATGGCTGGCTTTGGCCGTGATGACCTTGCTGGCGGTGGTGGCCGGGAAGGTGCTTTTCAAGCTGCTGCCGCCGCTGGGCGTGCGAGTGTTGTCGGCTGGGGTTTTCGCGGCTTTTGGGCTGAGAATGCTCTGGCAAGCTTACAAGATGACTCCCCAGCAGGAAAAAGAAGAAGAGGAAGAAGCCCTCAGGCTGGTGGAGCAGGCAGAAGAAAAAGGGGCGGGCCGCGGCGGTGCTTGGGCTGTGGTGTGGGAAGCCTTTAGCTTGACGGCCTTGGCCGAGTTCGGGGATAAAACCCAGATTGCCACCGTCTCCTTGGCGGCCACCCACCCGGGATTGAGCGTCTGGGCAGGGGCTACTCTCGGCCATGGACTGATGGTGGGGCTGGCGGTGGTGGGAGGTCGTTTTTTAGCAGCTCACATCTCTGAACGCGCCGTGCATTGGGTGGGGGGCGGCTTATTTCTGGTGTTTGCGTTGCTAACCGGTTGGGAGCTGCTGGGATCCGGGATCAGCCAAATTCCTGTTCGATGATCCGCCATCGGGCAGTGATCACGCCTGGCTCTAGGCTGAGGCGGCTGACGACAAGTTCTAGGGCCTGGTCGTCGCGGGTCTGGGTGACCAGCTCTGCTTCGACTTTGACCAGATCGGGCTTGTCCTCCAGGTCTTCGCTGTAGAGGGCGCGCAGTTTGAGATGGGTGGGAGCTATACCCTGCAGGAGCAAGGCGCGGATGTGGGCCTCTGCTTGGCTTTTGCAGACAAATGAACACTCATAGACCAGTTCCAGTTCTGTGCCCTTTAGGGGCTGCTGGTTGATGCGGTAGCCCAGCGGACGCAGCACAACGTTGGAGATCAACACAGCTGCGGCCCCAATGGCAGCTTGGGGAATGTACCCCGATCCGGCAAAGGCTCCCACCGCGGCTGCACACCAGATGGTGGCGGCAGTGTTCAGGCCACGGACGCTGGCTCCTTCCTTAAGAATCACGCCACCGGCCAAAAAGCCAATCCCCGATACCACTTGGGCCGCAATACGGGTCGGGCTGCTTTCATCAGGGGTGAGAACCGAGAGCATGACAAACAAAGCTGCACCCGTGGCCACCAAGGTGTTGGTGCGTAAGCCGGCCATACGCTGCCGCCACTGTCGCTCCAGGCCAATGAGGGATCCCAGGACAAAGGCAACGGCCAAACGCAAGGCGAAGTCAATCCAGGTCATGCTCCGGTTCTCGTGAAAGGATAAAGTTTAGCCATCCTCATCTGGGATCCCAAGGGCAGTGGCTTCCTGTTGCAAGGTTTGCCAGAGGGCTTCCAGTTGAGCAAAGGCGGATTCTGGGGCCAGCTTACCACCTGTTTCTAAAGCACAGGTTATGCCCACCCGATAGGCATACTGCTGCAGCCGTGACCGAAATTGAGCAGCAGCCAAGGGAGATAGAACTTTCAAGGTCATGGCACACCTCCTAAATGTTTGCTGTAACCCTTCGTTGGTCAAAGGACACCTCGTAAAAGTGCTCTGCGCCGCCGTCGCGATGGCCTTGTGGCGAGACTCTGAAAGGCTGATTTCTCAAGAAGGGCTGGATTATTCGTTCCTGGAACGCGCTTTGCCGGTGAGGTGCCCCCTGGATCCAGCGCCGGCGCAGCCCTAGAGCTCCACTTCAACCCCGACTAGCCAAGCCACCAGGGTGAAATACACCCAGAGGCCGGTGAAGTCTTTAATGGTGGTGATAAAAGGATCCGCTCCCGGAGCGTGGTCAAAGCCCAGCTTTAACATCACCCAGGGCAAAATGGCGCCCAAGATAGCCCCCAAAGTGAGGACAATGGCCAGAGCCAAGCCCACCGCTAGACCCAATTGTGGGATCCCATTGGGTGCCCCCTGCCAGAAGTAGGCAATCACCCCAGCCGTGGCCCCCAGGATCACACCGATAATGCCACCAATGCTGGCTTCCCGCAGCAAATAGGGGAGAAACTGCCGCACGTTGATGTGGCCCCAAGCCAAGCCACGGGCAAAGATGGTCGTAGATTGGGTACCGACATTACCGCCCATATCCATGACCAAGGGGATGAAAATAGCCGCTGCCGTTACTGCTTGCAACACCTCCTCAAAGGTTTCGATCACTCCCCCCACCAACATGCCGCCAATCAAGGTGATGATTAAAAACGTGATGCGCAGGCGGACGGCATACCAACGGGAGCCTTTAACCAGGCGCTCGCTCCAAACCTTGTCTCGGCTGAGCAAGTTGCCCACCCCTGCTTGGGCCAGAGCGGCGTCGGTGGCTTCTTCTTCCACCAAGTTGATGACATCTTCAAAGGTGATATCTCCCACCAAGCGCCCTTCCGTATCCACCACCGGAATGGCCGGCAAGCCGGAATCTTTGAGCAAACGGGCTGCCTGGAGATCCCGGTCGGTAACCCGAGCAAAAATATCCGATCCCTCAATCAGCTCCCGAATGGGCAAATCCGGATCTGCTTTCACGAGGCGCACGGTGCGAACCAAACCTTTGTAGAACCGCTGATCGTCCACCACAAAAATCACATCCAGCTCATCGTCTCCCAGTTGAGAGTCCCGCACGCTGGCCAGAGCAGCCCCGACGGTGATGGTATCCCGTACCGACAAGTAGCGCAGGTTCATCAGCCGACCGGCACTGCGCTCTGGATAACCCAGCAAGATATTCACTGCTTCCCGAGCTTCTGGGCTGAGGTTGGCAATGAGGCGCTTGGTTACTTTGGCCGGCAACTCCTCAAACAGACGTACCCGCTCATCAGGTGGCAGAGCTTCTATGAGCTGGATCACTTCTGGGCTTTCCATGCTGCGAATGAGATCGGCCTGCTCTTCGGGCCGCAGATACTCAAACACTGCAATGGCTCTGTCTTTTTCCAGCAAGCGAAAAGCCAGTACCCGCTGCCGAGGTGAAATCTCCATCAACTGCTGCACCAGCTCGGCAATGGGAGCGCGGTTGGCCTCTCGCTTGGCGGCTTCCAAGGAAGCAGGGGTTAGGAGATCGCGAAGAACGTTGTGCCGCATGATAAACCTCCGAACGTTGAGGTCAGCCGGGATGAAGAGAACCAGGAGGTCAACAGCCAACCGGTGCTCCGAGGCTCACAGGGAAGCCCTGAAACCCTTGGATGGCCGCGCAGCAAGCCGTAGGTCTAGCGCCAGGCCTCCAAGCCCAGCTTGGATCGCAAGCGCCCAAGCCGATAAGAGGGACTCCAAGGGATCCCCAGGCCTGCGGAAACCCCAAAACCCACAACGGGAAAGTCAAGGGGAATCCCCTCGGAATTACTCCTGATCTCCCCTTTTCTGAACAGGGCTGCACAAACCCATTGCTCAGGTAAGGCTCTGCTCAGCTCATCTGTTCGTCGCCGACTGAGAGAGCCACCCAAGTCAAAAGCTAGCCGGGAAAACTCTCCCACCCCTTCGCGTTGGCGAAACGGGATCCTCTCAAGCGACGACAGAAGCTGTCAGCGGGGAAAAGGAAGACACCAGTAAGAGCCCAATCTTCAAGAACGTGCTCCTCGAAGACCATCCACTGGTGGCTGGCGCTACGACTACCGGAAGCGTCCATGCTGTTGAACGTTTTCCTCCAAAAAGGTTAACCGAAACAACCCGGACAGCCAGAAGAGGATCTCTTCAGCTCCCTTTAGGCTAGTTGCAGGAGTGGGATCCCGTCAACCCTTTTTCTCCAGCTCATCCGGTGAACAATCGGCGGGGCAGCTGGAGGGGTAAGATCGGGGTGAGCAGCAATAGCCCCCTTGTGGTTCCTCTCGTCTCGACATTGCCCTCAGCCTGACTCAGCAGAGTCTACATCTCGGTGGCTTGCGACCTTGAGCAACCCACGCCCTTCGCCGCCTCTGTTTTGTTAGTGGTTTTTGTTAGTGGTTTGTTGGTGGCCTTGCTTCAATGAGCTGCGCTTCCCATCTCCTACAGGTGCCGATGTCCTTGAGCTTATGGCCTCCCTTCCCCTCGTTGCCGTGATCTTGGGCACACGGCCCGAAGCCATTAAGCTGGCCCCGGTGATCCAAGCTCTGCGTGCCAGTCCCCATCTGCGCACCGAGCTGATCTTGACCGGACAACATCGGGAAATGGTGGATCAGGTGATGCGGCTATTCGGTCTGCAAGCGGATCGGGATCTGGCGATCATGCGCCCCCGCCAAAGCTTGACGGACATCACCGAAGCCACCTTGCGGGGCCTAGAACTCTACTTTCAAGAGCAACATCCTCAACTGGTTTTGGTGCAGGGAGATACCACCACCGCCTTCGCTGCCGCCTTGGCAGCTTTTTACCACCGGATCCCGGTTGGGCATGTGGAAGCCGGACTGCGCACCGATGATCTCTACAATCCTTTCCCCGAAGAGGTCAATCGCCGCCTGATCTCCCAGTTGGCCAGCCTGCACTTTGCCCCTACCCCCCAAGCCGTTGACAACCTGAAGCGAAGCCACGTGGTGGGATCCATCCATTGCACCGGCAACACTGTCATCGACGCCCTACTGCAGGTGGCCTCCCAAGGGATCCCCTGCCCCATTCCCGGGCTGGACTGGCAGCGCTACCGTGTCCTGTTGGTTACCGTGCACCGGCGGGAAAATTGGGGGGATCCCCTAACCGCCATCGGCAAGGCTCTGCTGCAGATCTTGGCCGAGTTTCCCGATACCGCCCTTCTTTTGCCCCTCCATCCCAACCCCTTGGTGCGGGATCCCCTGCAAGCCCTGTTGGGATCCCATGAGCGGGCTTTTCTCACTGAGCCTCTGGACTATCCCCTCTGGGTGAGCGCCATGCAGCGCTGTACCCTCATCCTCAGCGACTCCGGCGGCATTCAAGAAGAGGCCCCTGCCCTGGGCAAACCGGTGCTGGTGCTGCGGCAGACCACCGAACGTCCTGAAGCGATTGCTGCCGGCACCGCCCGCCTGGTAGGCACACACCCCGAAAAGATCCTGAAGGCAGCCCGAGAATTGCTCACAGACCCACAAGCCTATGCCCGCATGGCCCAAGCCCAAAACCCCTTTGGCGATGGCACTGCCGCCCGGCAAATTCGCCACATCATCGAGCGGTGGTTTAACCCGCAAAGCCCTCGAGAAGAACAAAGTTAAGAATCAAAGTTAAGAATTTAAATAAGAATCAAAGATGTATAGACCGTTACCGGGAAAACCGTTTCTTTACCTATTGCTCTCAATAAGACAATTAATCTCAATAAGACAATTAATTAAGATAGAAAGCCTGACTCCAATCCAATTGACCCCAGTCCAATCAAGAGCGAGGATGCAAACCATGAGCACGACTGCAACTGCCACCACCGTTGTCCGGGTGCCGATTGTGGATGCCACCCCAGAAAATGTGCAACCCTTCGGCCAACTTATAGGGGACGATGTGGCCAATCCTGGGCTGGGGATCCCCTTTTATCAGGGGCGTGTCCTGGAAGGACAGAACATCGACTTTCAATACACCGGCAGAGCCGTTATCCGTACGGCTAAGATCCTGCCCGGATATCCACCTGTGCTCTGGCTGGAGCGCCACATGCGTATGACCCAGTTGTTTGTCGGCCTGGGGCAAGAGCCGTTCATCATGGTGATGGCTCCTCCCAACCATCCCAAAGCAGCTCCCGATCTCGACAAAGTACAAGCCCTGCGATTCCCTGCCGGGCATGGGCTGCTGCTGCACCTCGGCACGTGGCACGATTTCCCCATTGCCTGCGAGCGCCCCGTTGTGGTGCTAACCGCCAACTCCGAAGAAGTGGTGGAAGCCCTGGCCAGCATGAAAGGTGCCCAGGAAATGAATCAGGGGGATGTATTCAAAATTTCCCTCCCCCAACGGCTAAAAGCGGAGATCCACCTAGAGCTGGTGTAAACTACCCGACATCAACCG
>NZ_JANSHQ010000304.1:0-3281 GCF_047461715.1 Synechococcus sp. R8-2
AAAGCTCTGGGCGATCCCCCGCCATCTCCCCTGGAGGCAGGCTCTCAGCTGCTCTCTGCTCAGGGGTGCACAGTCTGCAACGGGATCCAAAGCTTGGCCGCGCCGCTCCAGGATCGCGGTTACCTCTACCAGACGACCTTGGGCATCCCACTGTTGCACCAGCCGCGCCTTGCGATCCCCCCAGAGAAAGCCCTGCTCGACGGCAAAATCACTAAACGGCGCCAGCTGCAGCCGCCCATTGGAAAAAGATCCATCGGGGAAAAAGCGCAATCCCGGCGAGAAATCCTGGTAGACCCAGCTCTGGGAGCTTTCGGGAGTGGGGGATCCCTGTAGGGGGTAGTAGGCGTTGGTTTGGCGGATCGCGCTCCCTGCCGCCGGACTTCCTGAAGAAGAGGATGGAGCCAAGGCCTCAAAGGTGATGAGGCTGCGCTTTTGGCCCCCCAGCTCCCAGCCGCCGGCGGTGGGTCGATAGTTGGAGAAGAGGCCGTGCCACACTCCCAGGTGGAGAGCCAGACATTGTTTTTGGGTTTTCATGAAGCAATGTGAAGCTAAGATTGTGAGGACGTAACGCTGGAGAGCAAGACCTATGGGGAAGAAGCTCCGAGGTGGCATTTTACTGATTTTGGGGTTTATGCTGTCTCCCCTTTCCTGGTGGAATGACTTGTTTTTCAATCTGCCGATTGCCTATGGGTTGGGCTACCTGTGTAGCCTGTGGTAGCCACAGTGGTTTTTGGGCGGAACCCTCGTGGGGTACTGGCTCTCCAACTTGATGGGCATTCTCATGATGCAGTTTGGCGCTACGGATGTCGTCGAGAAAGGCGAGAAACCCCGCAATATGAAACGCGATCTCTTGATTGGGCTGGCTTCTTCTACCGCCTATACTTCGGCAATTGTTGGGCTGCTTCAGTTTCACCTCGTCGATATCAGCGCCATCTTCCCCATTTCTTAACCCTATGCCGCTGGCAATTTTCTGGGCAACTTTAGTCGAAGGGATCCTCGCTTTTGTTGCCACCCATATCGACGACTTTTTCTTGCTGGTTCTGTTGTTTGCCCAGGCGCAGCTGCAACCCCTGTGGAAGGGCTGGCACATTTGGCTGGGAGGCTACTTGGGCTTGGCAGGGTTGATCCTGCTCAGCTCTCTGGGATACCTGGGGGGCCTGCTGTTGCCGCCACCTGCGATTGGGCTGCTGGGGTTGATCCCGATTGCGGTAGGCGGTTGGAAATTGTGGCAACCTGAGCTGGAAGAAGCCCTGGAAGAAGAGCTGGAAGAACTGCAAGAGCGCCCAACCCAAAAGGCTTGGTCAGTTTTTTGCCCCCACCAGCCCTGATGTCCATGCTCCTCACCTTTGCCAATGGTGGAGATAATGTCAGCCTGTACGTTCCTCTGTTTGCCGGCAGCACCCCTCTCCGGTTGGCCCTTTTTTCCACGATCTTTTTTCTGATGAAGGGATTGTGGTTTGCAATGGCTCAAAAACTGACGATGCAGCCTGCAGTGGCGAAGGTTTTAACGGAACGGACAGAACACTGGGTGCCCTGGATTCTGGTGGGTTTGGGGGTGTGGATCCTGTTCAAAAATGAGACTTGGAGATGGCTTTTGTCTTAGACTCTGGCCGGGATTTGTTCGTGATAGCGGGACGGGATTCTTTCGAGTTCTAGTCGTTGTGTCGGTCTAGAGAGGGATCCCAGTCCAGATCTTCGTGGCGGTGCTCCCGTTCCCAGCGATGCACCCAGTCCCAGATGCGATAGTGCTGCTCGGCGGTGAGTTGCTTGGGATCCTGGGCCAAAGCGGCAGCCTCTTCCGGGGTGAGCAAAGCAGCCAGGCTGCCGATCTCCACCAAATAGCGGCGTTCTTCCGCAGTGGTGTGGGACTGATTGAGCCGTTGAATTAAACGACGTAAGGTGGCTGCATCTTGACTCATAAGCCGATAGGAAAGAATCGACGAGCATCTAAGCTGGTAAGAACAGTTTAAGAGCAGAATCATCGAAATTATCAAAGTCATCAAAAGAAAGCAGGCCAAATTGCCCAGCCGATGCTCTTCTAATCCTCAAAGGATCCCAGAATGCGCACTTCCGGCTCCAAAAGCACCGACCATTGTTGATAGACCTTTTCCTGGGCCAAGCGAATCAAGCGGTAAATGTCCTTGGCACTCGCCTGATGGCAATTGAGGATGAAGTTGGCATGGCGCTCTGAAATTTGGGCCCCACCGATGCGGTACCCCTTCAAGCCGACCTGCTCGATTAGCCAGCCGGCAGGGTGAGACTCTGGGTTGCGAAAGACGCTGCCACAACTGGGCAAATGATAGGGCTGAGAGCTTAGGCGTTGGTTGAGGTAGCGCTGGGTTTCCCACTGCACCTGGGACGGATCCCTGCTTGGGATCAACTGCAGCGTCGCTCCTGTCACCGTCCAGGGGGAGTCCTGTAGGCGAGAGCGGCGATAGCCAAATTGCAGATCGGCAGGTTCTAGGCGGCAGGGCTCTTGTTCCTCGTCCAAAATCTGCACTTCCACCAGCACATCCGCCATGGCGCGTCCGTGGGCACCGGCATTCATCACCACGGCTCCCCCTAGCGTGCCAGGGATCCCGATGGCCCACTCCAACCCACTCCAGCCTTGCCTGGCGGCGGCCCGCGACAGATTGACCAAAGGCTCTCCGGCAGCGGCCCACATTCTCCCCCCTTCCAGCAGTTGGATCCCCCGCAAACGGCGAGTGCCGATCACCAGCCCCTTCAACCCCGCATCGCTGATGAGCAGATTGCTGCCTGCCCCTAACAGCGTCGTGGGGATCCCTTCTGCTCGCGCCCAAGCCAAACACTGCTGCAGCTCCAGATGGCTACGGGGCTCACAATACCACTCCGCTTTGCCGCCCACGCGAAAGGTGGTCAGAGGAGCCAACGGGATCCCCGATTGAATTCGTCCAGATAGCAGAGCCGCCGGCCCGCGGGGGAGAAGCCTGTCTTCAGCGGTAAGACTTGCCGCCTCAGACTCACAGGAACCATCCCGCTGAGGCACCACCGGAGCCGTCGTCATGATTCAATACCTCAGAAGCAGCTATCTTTTCAGCTGAAGTTTGGATTTTTGGCTTGCCCAGGCTGTTCCCTCACCTGAGCCGCATATGCCCGCATCGTAGCGATTATCTGCTGATTTAGGTCCCCTGCGCCCAAAAAAACGGCGAGATCTCCAGGCTGCAGGACGGACGGCAACACCTCCGGCAATCGCGGCAAAGACGACACATAGCGCACATGGGGATGGTGCTCCGCCACCGCCACGGCCAAGCGCAAGCTGT
>NZ_JANSHQ010000305.1:0-3045 GCF_047461715.1 Synechococcus sp. R8-2
TTGCCAGCGCCATTGGGGCCGACAATGGCCGTATGGGATCCCGCCCTCAGCTCAAATGACACATTCTGTACTGCCAAGCGGGATCCCCGATAGACCGTCAGCCCCTCCACGCGCAGGACAACCTCGCCGGAGCAGGAGATCATCGCCCCCTCGCCAGCAGGTGTTCGAGAGCAGCTTGGCCCAGCAGCGGCAATTGCAGGGGCAGGAAGGCCGTCTCCTTCTCAAAGGCCGAGATCAGATTATCCACGTTTTGCCGCAGGATGGTCAGGTAATATTCCGGCTCGATCCCCTCAGGGCCAGCGGTTTCGATGGGATCGAAAACGCGAACTTGGATCCCTAGGTCTCTGGCCAAAACCTCAAAGGGGTTGTTACTCCCCAGCTGCGGTTCCACCAGGATCGTCTTCAGGCCGGATGCCCGCACCGTCTCCATCACCCGCCGCACATCTTCGGGGGAGGGGCTGGCTTCAGGGATCTCCACCAAAAACTCAGCCTTGAGGTTGTAGCGCTCGGCAAAGTAGGGAGCAAAGTTGTGGAAAACTACAAAGCTTCTTCCGGCAAAGGGAGCTAGCCGAGCGGCAATCTCCTCATCCAAAGCCTTGAGCTTCTCGATAAAAGCAGCCGCATTGGCCTGGTAGATCTCTGCCCCCGCCGGATCTACAGAGATGAGGCCATCACGAATATTTTCCACCTGCTGAATGGCCCGCCTGGGATCCAGCCAAATGTGGGGGTTAAACTCGCCGTGGCTGTGCCCATGAGAGTGGCCATGGCCATGCCCGTGAGAATGGCCGTGACTGTGTCCATGAGAGTGTCCATGGCCGTGACCGTGGGAGTGCCCATGCTCTGGCTCCTCAGCCCGCAAAGTTGGGATCCCTTCGCTGCTGTCAACGATTTGCAATTGGGGGTTCCCAGCGCTGGCGATCAACCCTTCCAAAAACGTTTCCATACCCAACCCGTTGATCACCAGCACATCCGCCTGAGCCAGCAAACGAACCTCCTCGGGTCGAGCCTGAAAGTCGTGGGGCCCCATCTGAGGGGGAAGGAGTGGCGTGACTTCTGCCCGATCCCCGGCCACAGCACGGGTAAATTGCGTTATCGGCAAAATCGTGGTCACCACCTTTGGGGGGCCGGATCCCTGCTGGGCCCGGGACTCTTCTTGGCGCATCTGCAGGCTTCCCAGGATCCCGACCGAGAGGGCGGCCAGCAGCGAGACCAGCGATCGCACCGGTCGAGCCGAACGGATAGAGTTAGCTTGATCAGTCATGAGCCTGAATACCTCACAAGACAACAGAGACAGCAGAGCTGGAAGCAACTGACTTCCCAAAAGCCAAGGCCCTCTGCCGCAGCATCGAAAACATGCTCACCAGACCGTTGCTCCTGGAAGGGCTAAGGCTGAAATTGAGGCCCATCTCCCGCACAAACTCTGGGGAAACCCCCAAAATCTCTTCCGGCGCTAGGCCACTTAGCCCCTCCACCACAATGGCCACCAAACCCTTGACCAACTGAGCATCGGCATCCCCTTGGATGTAGACCTTGCCCTCCCTAAACTCGGTGGCCAGCCACACCCGCGAAGCGCAACCTCTGACTAGGTTCTCCTCCTTCCTCTCCGCTTCGGGAAAGGGTGGCAGGCGCTTGGCATAGGCTAGGAGAAGCTCATACTTCTGCCGCGAGGTCTTGGCCTTCTGGAAGCGATTGACAATTTGCTGCAGAGCTGCGGGCATCCCTCAGCTTGTCTAGAGTGAGAATGATAATCAAACTCATCATAACACCCCCACTCAGCGAGGGCGCAGGGGCACCTGCAAACTTTTGGGACTGTCGTTACCGAAGCGAGCGATAGCCGCCACTTACTCCCCGTGGTGAGAGGATCAGTTGCCAAAGTTGGCTGGCCCGGGCCTTGAAGCTACCGGCACTCATCAGGAGATAGAGCCGCCACATGCGGCGAAAGCGCTCATCGTAGCGGTCGGCTAATTTTGGCCATGCCTGCTCGAAATTGGCGTGCCAGGCTTTTAAGGTGGCCACGTAATTGATCCCAAAATTGTGCCAGTCTTCCAGCACAAATAAGCCCTCAAAGGCTGCAGTAATCAGATGAGGCGAGGGCAGCATCGAGTTGGGGAAAATGTAGCGCTCAATCCAGGGATCCCGCCCCTGGTAGGCCACGTTGCTGCCGATGGTGTGCAGAAGAAACAAGCCATTGTCGTTCAACAAGCGGCGGGCTACCTGCATAAACGTTCGGTAGTTTCGGTAGCCAACATGTTCAAACATGCCGACAGAAAGGATGCGATCAAACTTTCCCTGGGTCTGGCGATAGTCTTCTAACCGAATCTCGACCGGCAGGCCGCGGCAGCGTTCGCTGGCCAGTTTGGCTTGCTCTTTGGAAACAGTAATCCCCACAACCTGCACCCCGTAGCGTTCGGCCAGGTACTGGGCTGTGCCGCCCCAGCCACAGCCGATGTCGAGCACCCGCATGCCGGGTTGGAGTTCCAGCTTGCGGGCAATGAGGTCAAGCTTAGCTTCTTGGGCTTCATCCAGAGTTTGCGCGCCCCCATCCCAATAGGCACAGCTGTAGATCATGCGGCGATCCAGCATGGCCTCATAGAGATCGTTGCCAATGTCGTAGTGGCGCTGGCCAATGACGAATGCCCCCTTGCCCCGCTGGCGGTTGATGAGGCGACTGTCCAGCCCAAGTAGGGGCTGAGTTAGCCAACCCACCTGCTGCGGTGCCTGGGCAGTTAGGAGACGACAAACTAACTCATCAATGGCCTCGCAATCCCACCAGCCCTCCATGTAGGCCTCGCCAAAGCCCAGGGATCCATAGAGCAGGCAGCGCAGGTAGAGCCGCTCGTCGTGAACTTGAATATCCCAGGGCTGTGAGCCATTGAGGGTTATACCGGCAGCATCCAGAACTCGAAGCGCATACTGACGCGCCAGCCAGCGCAAGCTGTTGAGTCCTTTCCCCATCCCTAGGGATCCCTCACTGCAGGGAAACTGACTCAACAAATACACCCCAAGGTGGCAAGGGATCCAACAAGTTGTTTCCAATTTCTAGGG
>NZ_JANSHQ010000306.1:0-3605 GCF_047461715.1 Synechococcus sp. R8-2
TGGCGCGATCAGTAGCCCAGGCCTCTCACCCTAACCTGAAACGCGACTATGAACGGCTGATCCCGCTGGGGCGGTACCGTTCTTCGAGCCAAGTGCGCAGCTCATCTTCCGGGAAGGCGGCAGCCAAGGTGCCCGTTCTGGGATCGTGGGCATGCCAAAGAACATGGCCGGATGGATCCTGGCTTTACGGTAACTGCAGCCGGCTACACCTCCCCTCGTCTCTTGCGAGCAGGCTTACTCTCTCCGGCTAGGGGTAGCCAGGGATCCTTCAAGGTCACGCGAACTCAATACCACTGCTGAGCGTAAAGGCGCTGCACCAAATAAAACACGAATAGGTTGACATCCACGCGCCGCTCGTCGATCATAAAAGACTCGATGGTGCTGGCCGGGGATCCTTCGGTGGTACAGCGGAAGAACTTGCGGCCATTCAAGGATCCCTCAGCAAACAGCACGCTGAACTGCTTCTTGCCTCCTGCAAACGCCCCGATCAGCGTCTTGCCTTCTAGGCGCAGCTCCAGATCGTTGACCCCACGCTTTTGAAAAGCCGCAATGGCCGCCGGGATCACCTCTTCCGTGATCTGTTGCTCGAAGGGCTTTTCTTCCTTAGCGACTTTTTTCCCGGCAGCTTTGGGGGAATCCTCAGCAGCAGGCTTGGCAGCTTCAGCAGGTTTCTCGGTAGCAGCAACTTCGGGGGTGGGTTCTCCAGACATGGGGAAACGCTCCAACAATCAGATGGGTAAAAGCCTTAGATGCAGAACAATCAAAAACTCTGTCCAGAACCGGCAAAGAGCTAGCCCTTGGGGATGTATTGGCCGACAATTTCTTCAGCAGGGATCTGGGGAAAGCCCATGCTGAAGTTGGGGGCACGCCCCTGCAGGTTATAGGCGATCTCCCCTTGCTTGAGCAGGGAGCGGATGAAATGTTCCAGGTCAGACCCAATGCGGCGGATATTGTACTCGGTCAAGTCTCGCCCCCGGTATTCTTCCACCAACTCTTCGAAACGGGCATAGACCTTTTGCAGGGCAGCATCAGTCCAGACCAGCTCGTTGTCCGGATCCACATCGAGGGTAAACAGGTCGTCGCGGGGCACGAAGTTGTTGTCTGCAGTAACTTCACCGGCAAAAATGTGGACGTGGCGAGTGGTGCATTTCAGCATTGCGATGGCTCCGCTCCGGATCTAACCTGATAAACAGCGTATCACTACCTAGCGCTTGTGGGGGATCCGCTATTTGCCCTCGACTTGTTCCGGCCCTCTCTATGTCTGCTGTTAATGTCTGCTGTTATTCCCCAACTGGAACGCCTGCACATAGAGGTGACCAACGTTTGCAACTTTAAGTGCGAGTTTTGTCCAGATGGGATCATGCAACGGCGGCGGGGGCACATGGAGCCCGCTCTGCTGGAGCAGATTTTGGAGGAAGTAGCGGCAACAGGGCTGGCCCGCGTGATGGCTTTTCACCTGATGGGGGAGCCGCTGCTCTACCCATACCTTTTCGAGGGTATTTGCAGGGCCGCTGAGCTTGGCCTTCGCCTGCACCTGACCAGCAACGGCAGCACCTTTGCCCTCTGGCCGGAGCACATTGAAAAGCTGAACCGCAGCCCCTTTGCTAAGCTAACCATTTCCCTGCAAACTCCCGATCCAGTCACCTTCAGCATTCGCGGAGCACCTCCCCGCCTCACGCCGGAGCGCTACTTTGCTGGGATTACCCAATTTCTGCAGGTGCACTTGCGCTCCTCCAGCCCTACGCAGGTGCATCTCAAATTCCTGGATACTAGCCCCCACCCGTTTTTGGTGCCGCATAAGGCTCTTTCGGTGATCGATTCTGCACAGCAGATGCGCGCTCAGCTCTCGGCTTGGGCCAGACGAGCTTTGCAAGGGATCCCGGATGCACCGGCTCTCGATTGGGTAGAAGCCCAGATTGCTACTTACCGACCGGGCCGCTGGCAGCAGATCCGCATCCATCCCCGCTTGGTTTTGGAAACGTTTCCCTTGGACAGTTGGGGCAACGTGGAGACAGACCGGGTAATCCCAGCTCGCTGGGGATACTGCAATGGCGCTTCCGGTCAGGCGGGGATCCTCTACGACGGCACGGTGGTGCCCTGTTGCAAGGACTATGAAGGGCAAATCCCGCTGGGGCAAGTGACGCTGGGGGGATCCCTGGCCGAGATTTTGCGGGGCCAACCGGCCTGTGCGCTGCGGCGGGGGTTCAATCGTCTGCAGGTGAACCATCCCGTTTGCCAGCGCTGTATGGGTGGAGACACTTGCATCAAAGCCTTGGCCAGACAAGTGGGTTCCGTTGTCTACTTCAAGGTGTATCGGCCTTGGAAACAGAGGCTGGATCCCGGTTGGGGACAAGTGTAGACAGTTTCGGGAAAAGTCAACGCCCCACAGCAGCGGTTTCCCTGCCGTGGGCATAGCAACAACGTGACTTTCTTTCGTGATTTCTTCTAAGGGGCTCAAGCCTTGGGAGGGAGTTCCAAGGCCAGCGGCCCCAGCAAGCCCTTGCGGTAGTCGTTGAGAACTTGCCGTGCCGCCCGCTGGGGATCCCCTTGATACCGCCGCTCGGCCAACTCCTGCACTGCGGCACCACCGGGAGGGATCGGATCCGGCCAACCGTAGCGCTTTTGCAAGAGAGATCCGGCTTGGGGCTGCACCCTCAGCACGTGATCCAAAAAGTAGGCCGCCACCCGTTCGGGATCGTAGGCCGCTTCGCCGATGTCATCGCAGATGGCCAATAGAGAGGCCGCCTGTTGATCCGGCAGAGAGGGCGGTAGGATGCCCGGCGAGTCCAACAGATCCAACTCTCCCCCCAGCCGCACCCACCGCAGTTGCCGCGTCACCCCAGGACGTGCTGCGCTCTCAGCTGCCCGCCGCCCCAACAGTCGATTCAGCAAAGCAGATTTGCCCACATTGGGAAAGCCCACCACCACCGCCCGAACGGCCCGCGGTCGCATTCCCCGCTGTTGACGCCGCGTGTTGACCGATTGCCCCAGTTGCAAGACCGCCTGCTTGAGGCGATTCACCCCTTCTCCTGAGCGGCCATTGGTGGGATAGACAGGGATCCCTTGCCGTAAAAAATACTCCTGCCAAGCTTTCAGATCCCCAGCCTCAATGCAGTCCGCCCTGTTCAGAGCCAGGAGGCGAGGTTTTTCCCCCAGCCACCGGCCCAGCTCAGGATGACGACTGGCCAACGGGATCCGCGCATCCAACACCTCGATGACCGCATCCACTCGCTGCAACTCTTCCCGCAACTGGCCAATTGCCTTGGCAATATGGCCGGGATACCACTGGATGGCCGGAGAACTCATGCCGCCAGAACCCTAGAAGTGGACAGCAGAAATCAACAGTGGGATCCAATCTAGCCCGATTCCCCAAAAGAGGCTCGACCTGCCGGCTGAAGTAGCCAATAATACAACGTGAGTGCCGCTGGGATCCCTTTCCTGGGCAACCTAATGTTTAACCAACGGGGGTGCGGGGGCAACAAGCCCCGCGCTCTACCCGCAGGGTTAGCGTCGGGATACATGGATCCCTGCATGCTATACCATTATCTTTTTAGTACCCAGGAATGCTGGGGAAGGGAAACCACCTGTCCAGTTGTTCTGTCGGG
>NZ_JANSHQ010000307.1:0-1344 GCF_047461715.1 Synechococcus sp. R8-2
CCGAGAAGGGGGACTGGGGCACGGCAGACAGCTACCTGACGGAGCGCTTCAGCAATGCCCTCCGGCCGGGATCCCTGCCTTCGATTTGGGGCACGGTGGGGAAGAACGTGCAGGTGCGCAACCAAGAGGTGACCGGGAAGACGGCCTATGTCTGGGTGGAGGGCACCGACTCGCTGGAGGATGCGGCCCAGCGCCTGGGGCTGGATCCCTTGACGTTGCGCAAGTATTTGACCCAGCCGGATCTGGCGGATCCCACCTATCAGCAGTTGGCCCCGCAGTTGGTGGGGATGCGCCTGGAGGGAGACACGGTGACCTCCCGCGTCAAGATCACCCTCTACCAGCAAGATCGCGGCTGGCGAATTGAAGTGTGGCAGCCGGATAAGCCACCTGCTGCTTCGGGATCCCAGTCGGAAAACCCAGAAGAGACAGAAGCAGCGGATCCCGGTGAAAATTCTGCATCTCCAACCGAGAACCCCTAGGACTGTTACCTGCAGGGAGATTGGGGAGGGTGTGGATGTGAGAGCGTGGTTTTTCCTGGTGCTGGCTTTGCTGCCTCTGGGGGGCTGTTGGCAGGCCAAAACGGCTGAAGAAACGCTGCGGGAGTTTGTCCAGGCGGCCAATGCCCGCGATTTTGCCACCGCAGAAGCCCTGCTCACTCCGCGGCTGCTAAAAGGGATCCCTCCTGGAGCCTTGGATCAATCGTGGCCCTCAGCGGAGGAGTTTACCCTCACCCCCATTCAAGCGGTGGGCAATACAGCCGTTTTCCGGGTGGACTCGATCCTAAAGCCAGAAGCGGTGGTGCCGACTTTGCGTTTCCAGTTCACTGCCGAGGAGCTGCAACGATTTTTAACAGAGCCGGATCGGGAGGATCCCCGGTTTCGCCCTTTTCGCTCTCAGTTGGGCTTCTACGAGCCTTTGCCGGAGGGTCGGCTGCGCGCAGTTATGGAGGTTACCCTCTATCGCCAGGCTCAAGGGTGGCGGGTGGAGTTGGCTCGGCTGCAGCCTTTAAATACAGAGGTTCTCTACGAGCCAATCAAGTTAGCGGAAGAAGCACAGCCTTTCCAACTAACTGGGACGGTGCGACTTCTCAACCGCAAGGAGGGCTGGATTGGGGTCAACTTGGAAAAAGTCAGCCCCAGCTTGGAGCGCTACGCGGGCACGTGGGTCTCGGTGGTTCCCGCTGAGGAGGTGCAAGTGACTCGCCTTGGCCGCTCTGCCAGCTGGCTGGATCTGCTCCCGGGAGATGTGGTGGAAATGGAAGGCACCGTTCGGTTCGCCGTCAACGTCGATGCGGAAGGATCGATCCCGGCGGCCATTCGGGCCGAGCAAATCAGGGTGCTGCAG
>NZ_JANSHQ010000308.1:0-2197 GCF_047461715.1 Synechococcus sp. R8-2
ATTGACTAGAGTCATGCTCTACGATTGCGGCAGCCGCACGTCCATCACGGTGCCGCGCAAGTTGTAGTCAAAGGTCTCTAGCTCTAGGGGAACACCGATTTTGACGCGATTGTTGCCCAGGACGATGCCATTCTCGGTGCGCTGGCCCCGCCCCCGCAACGTAAATACCAGGTCGAGGCGATAGGCTTCGGGATCGGGCAAGTTCTGCACCCGCCCATCGGGGAAAACCACCGGCACCGTGCGGCTGACATTTTCCACTCGCACCACCTCCACCTGGCCGTAGGGCTGGTTGCGGATGATCAGGTCAGCCTTCTGCCCCGCCTGAAAAGGTTCCATAGAGCGGCTGCTGACCCCGCGCACAATCATGTCCACTTCCACCGGCAGCGTGGGGCCACCTCCCACCTGGACGACACTGCCCGCCTGCCGACCCGGAAAGAACAAGACGGCGACAATGGCCACCACCACAATTGCCAGAGCTCCCAGATCCAAGAGGCTGACCTTTCCCAAAAGCCGCCCCTGCTCGTCAATGAGCCGCATATCACCTCTCCTCGCACACCCTGTCTTGATTCTAGGCAGGTTTGTTCTCCAAGTGGCTTTCTCGCCCTAAGGGATCCAGGCTAGGGCGCTGCTGCCCAGTGGTAGGCGGCGTTCCCGCCAGCGGTGCGAACCACTTTGTCCATCAGGAATGGGCAGCCCGTCCTGCAAATCCACCAACCACACTTGCGAGGCCATGATGGCTTGCCCGCTACGGCTAAGGGGAGCCGAGGGATCCGGGATCCCTGGGAACGGTTCCAAGAGCGTGTAGGCCAGCATGCGTCCATCCGGGGAAATGCTGAAGTCCAGATCGACGGGATAGGTGGCTCGAACCACCTCTATGGCGTTGCCTGCTTCAGTGCCGAGCGTTATCGCCAGCAGGCGGGGCGACTCGGTGTAGCTGGGGGAGTCCATCGCGACCTCGCCAACAGAATAATGCTCCGCACCGCTAACGTGAGAGACCTCACTGACCAAGGCGTAGAAGATGGGCGCCCGCGGGGAAAAAGCCCCTTTCAGGATGGATCCCTGGGTTCTCAAAATCTCCTCGCTGTTGCCGGTATTGCTGACGATGGAGAGGCTGCGGGTGTAGTCGGGATTGAAGCGCAGCAAAGCCCCGAAAGCCCCATCGGGGCGGATGGCTAAGGTTTGGCCGAACTGGGCTAGAAAGCTCTCCGCTGCCGCCCGTGGATGCAAGGGTACGATCCCCACCCCCTGTCCCTGCGAGATGAGCAGGCTGCTCTCATCGGGGCTAATGAAAAAATCTCCCCCCACCGCCGTATCCAGCTCTAGACGTTCAAAGGGATCCCGGCTCGTTTTCTGGATCCACAGCTCCGTCTGGACGGCAGCCATGGGATCCCGTTGCAGCGGGATCCGCTCTGCCACCACCAGTTCCCCCGTCGGCGAGACTTGGAAGCGCAGGTTTTGGTAACCCTGATGATCCAGCAGCAACTGCGAAGACTGATCCTCCAGATCCAGTCGGTACAGATCCTGGTGCTGTGGGTTGGTGGCCGTGGCGAAATAGTACACGAAGCGGCCATCGGCACTGGGCTGCATTTGGGTTACCTTGACCCCAGCCGGAGTCAGCAGGGTAGTGGATCCCGTCTCCAGGTTGAACAGAAACATTCGCCCTCGCTGGGCAGGTTCGGTGCTGATCCCCAGCAACTGCCGATCCGGCGTGCGGAATTCCCCCTCAAAGGGCTGGGCCATGGGCTGGCCCCGTTCATCTACCGCTGCCTGCAGGCGCACCCGGTAGGTCTGGCCGTAAGGGGCTGGTTCTGTCAGCGTCCAAAAAAAGCGGCGACCCAGCTTGCGCATTCGGCCTGGCAGAGGGGGCTGGATCTCCAAATGCTCTTCAACACTGACGGGATCCATCGGGCGGTTGAAGGTGAGCACCATCTGCACTTCTTGCGCCCCCACCCGTTGCTGTTGCCAGTTAAAGTCCCGCACGTAAGGAGCTGTGTGGTTGCCCAACACCACCAGGATCACCCCGATGGCCAGGTTGCAGAGGGTAATCCGGGCAACCCAGCGATCCAGAGGCTGTGGGAACCACCGCGTCAGGGTTGCGCGCCAGTAAGATCCCGACCGGGCAGACATCTGACTCATAGGTTACAAACAACAGACAGGTATGGGCAGCCAGAACTTGGGGAGCATGACTCTAGTCAAT
>NZ_JANSHQ010000309.1:0-3199 GCF_047461715.1 Synechococcus sp. R8-2
AGCGGGACGGAGTCCTTTCGCGGGGCGGAGCCCTTTCGCTGGGCTCGAATCGGCTTGCGGGCACAGAAGCGGGATACCCCCTGCACCTGCTCCAGGCGAATTTGGGGCGGCGAGCGCCGTTGCAAGGTTTGCGCCTCCGGGGAGTCTGCCGCAATTAGGCGGCCTTGGTGCAGGTAGGTGGGGCTGACCCAGTGGAGATTGGGATGGTTGCCCGCCAGCAGCCAACGGCAGTGGGAGCACTTGCCGCAAGGGATCCCGGAGCTGGATTCGCACAAGAGGGCCTGGGCAAACCAACGGGCCATCAGCTTCCGCCCCACCCCTTGGGGGCCCAAGAAGCAGTAGCTGGAAGTCACCCGCCCCTTCTCCAGGGCCGCCACAAGCAGTCGTGCCGCCATCTCCTGCCCGACAATGTGCTGTGGAGGCAAGACCTTCATCCGCTTGACGGTCTCGGCGCTCGGACGGAGTTCTGGCATATCTCAGCATCCGCTGGCAGAAGCTGGCAGGAAATGTTTGCGAAAATACTGCAGCGTCTCCGGTCGCAATAACCCCCGCTCCACCAAGGGATCCCCCCAGTGGGGCGAAGATTCATCCATCGGCGGCAAGGACTCCAGCACTTCAGCAGCCAACAAGTCGGCAGCCTTGAGGAACTCTCCCACCGTGCGGCACCCCGACAAACGGGCAGAATACCCCCCATCCGCAAAGAACTTGATCGTGGTTGCCTTCAGGCCGGTACACTCGCCGATGACCGCAGTCAGCTTGCCCCCTGATTGTTGCCAGCGGCTGAGGATGTCTTGGATCTGGGGCCGATCCAGCAAGCCCGCTGCCTGCAAGTTTTGGAACAGATGCCTGGCCCAGGGGGTGAGTTCCGCCAGCAAAGGATCCGTCGGCGTGTCCTCAGGATTGGCGGGAAGCTCCCCGGCATCGGTCGCAGGTTCCTCCAGTCTCCTCGTAAGGACTGTGTTTCGCTCACGCGAACGTGCTGGCTCATCTTTGGCGGTTGAGCCAGAGAAGTTGGCTGCTCTCAACTGGGCTTGGGCTGCTTCGGCGATCAGCTTTTGCTGTTCGTAACTCACCTGCAGCAGACGGTTGCGATTCTGCTCAATCTTGAGGTTCTCCTGTAAAGTCTCCAAGCTCTGTCGGTAGGCCGCTAGCAGCTCTCGCGCATCTCGCAGTTCCACCGTCAAGTTGGCCTGCTGCTGTTGAAGGGCGCTGAGGCGGGATCCCATCGTTTTCAGTTGTTGTTGAGCTTGCTCCAAGGCTTCTTGGCGGGCTTGCAGGGATCCCTCCAGTTGGACAATGCGCTGGTCGGCCTCGGCCCGTTCTGCCCTGAGCTGGTGGATCAGGGCTTGGCTCTGCTGCAGTTGCTCCTCCAGTTGAGCAAGGTGCGCTTCGTAGTCACGGTTGGCTGCCATCAGCTGTGCTATTTCCGCTTGCAGTTGTTGTAGCTGCGCCTGTAAGCTTTCCACCTGCTCTGGGGGAACATAGCCGGAAAGCCGCGCCATTTGGGCCTCGTGCTCTTGCTGTAGCTGGGCGTAGCGCTCTTGCCACATCTGCAAAGAGGCCCTCAGCTCCAAAATCTGTTGCTCTAAAGCGGCAACCTGCTCTGGCCAGAAGGAGTCCAGATGCCGGGATGGGGCAGCTTCTGGCTCTGCAGCTTGCTGGGCAAGTTGGGCCTGCAGCTGATCCCGCTCCGATCGGAGCTGCTGGATTTGATGAAGCGCTGCCTCCAATTGGGCGCGTAGGTCAGCCACAACGCTGCTGGGCACCGAGTCCAACTGGCGTTTCTGCAGAATCTGGATTTGCTCTTGCAACTGCTCCAGTTCCGACTGATAGCAATCTCGCTGGGTTTGCAACTGCCGCTGCGCCCTTTGCTCAGCAGCGCGGGCAAGAGCCAGCTCCGTTTCTAGACGTTGCAGTTGTTCCCGCCAAACCCGCAAATCCTGCTGCAGCGTAGCCTGGTGCTGGAGCTCCGCCTGCTGGAGACGAATGGTGGCTTCCAGTTTTTGAATGCGCTGCTGATACTGGTTTTGAAAATCGGCAATCTGCTGGTTCATGTTGGCCAGGATCCGATCCCATTCCTGTTCCTGGAGCTCGATTTGTAGCCGCAAGGCTTCCACTTGCTTGCGGTAGTCGGCCAAGGTGGCCGGTTGAGGCTCATCGGCAAAGGGATCCGAGGCTGCCGCGGCTAATGTTCCAGGGATGGAATCTCCCCCAGCCGCAGATTCAAGACTCGGCGGCTGAACCGTACTCTCTCTCCTGGCCTCTTCGGGTGCAGGCCAATCCTGAGCTGGGTCTTCTCGGCCAGGAGTTGCCGCTCTTTGGGGGGTAAGCTGAACCTCGGGTACGGGATCCTTAGCCAAAAAAGGCTGCAGTGCTTCCCACGCATTGGGGGAAGCCATCCGTTGCAGTTGCACCTGAACATCCAAGGCGCGATCCAAAATGGCTGGCTGTACCCAGCCTTTCCAGGTGAGAATCTCCCCCAATTTCCGCCCGTAGCGACGCTGTTGGGCCAGAGCAACCCGCAACTGCTCAAAATCCAAGTGGCCCAGTGCCACCAAAATCTCTCCCAGAGAAAGAGACTGGCTGGGCAGGAAGCGGTAGAGAGCGGCTGGGGTGAGCCAGCCGTGCTCGAGACACACTTCTCCCAACTTGAGGTGGTTTTGCTGTTGCTCTCGCAGGGCCTGAGCCAACTGGGATTGGGAAATTAGCCCTGCCCGCAGCAGACGCTGTCCCAGCGGCAAGCTCGACTCAGCCTCACCGTCAGCAGCACCCCGCCCCTCCAGAAAGGGGAATGGGGTAGAGCCACTCTGGGAGGAAGAGGAGCGCGGAGGCATCAATAAAGTTCCCAGTTTAGGACTGTGTTGTTGCTGTACTTTAGCTCATCGCCCCTCAGGATAAAGCACAAAGAGATGCCAACGCCACATTGACCAGAAAACTGGGTTACAAGCCCCGCCCTTTATGACGGCTTCTTGATACAGTAACTGCGAACTCCGCCAGCTTGTTCGCCTGCGGCGGCACTGAGTGCTTCGTGGTGCAGTACCTCTTACTAGAGGGACATTAGAGGGACAAAGTATCTGGGAGTCTCTTCCCAGTAATTAGGGCGGCGGCATCCCTCTTCGTGCATAGGGATGGAGCAGTACAGCCTGTTAAGGAATCAAGGGGCACAGTAGCAACACCTAGCAAACCAACTTCGGAAGCA
>NZ_JANSHQ010000310.1:0-1249 GCF_047461715.1 Synechococcus sp. R8-2
GCGCAGCTTGCGTCCCCGCCGGGTTTCCACCTCACCATTCACCCGCACTTGCCCCGCTTGGATGAGCTGCTTGGCCTGCCCACCGGTGGGAGCAACCCCCGCCAGCTTGAGGAACTGATCCAGCTTGATCACGGGATCCGCCGCCGGCTGGGGATCCCTTTGAGCAGTCTCCGCCATCACTTCACCCAAATGGTTTTGACATTCACAAATTCCAGGATCCCTTCCCGACTCAGTTCCCGTCCATACCCTGAGCGTTTGATGCCGCCGAAGGGAAGGCGCGGGTCGGACTTGACCATGCCATTGATGAACACGGATCCCGCCTCCAGCTCCTCCAGCAGGCGCTCTTGTTCCTCTGGATCGGTTGTCCAGGCGCTGGCGCCCAGGCCAAAGGGCGTGCCGTTGGCCAGCTCGATGGCTGCCGACACATCCGGTACGGTGAACAACAGCGCCACCGGCCCGAACACCTCCTGGTGGGCCACCGGATGATCGGGGGGGATGTCGCTCAGGATCGTGGGCGGGTAAAAATTTCCTCCCAAGGGGGAGCCACCGATGTGAACTTTGGCCCCCGCCTGCACCAAAGCCTGCACCTGTCCATCCACCTCTTGCAGAATGCTGGGGGTAGCCAGAGGCCCCACATCGGTTTGCGGATCCAAGGGATCCCCCACCTTGAGCCGGCGAAATCGCTCCGTCATGGCAGCCGTGAAAGGTTCGGCGATAGCCCTGTGTAGGATAAATCGTTTGGCGGCAATGCAGGATTGGCCGTTGTTGATCAGACGGGCCGTGACCGCTGTGGCGACTGCTGCCTCCAGATCGGCGCTGGGCAGCACGATGAAGGGATCGCTCCCTCCCAGTTCCAACACCGTTTTTTTCAGATATTGACCGGCCAAACGGGCCAGGCTGGAGCCGGCGGCTTCGCTGCCGGTGAGGGCGGCCCCCCGCACCCGTTCATCCGCCACCACCTCTGCCACCTGGGCTGCTGTGATCAGCAGGGTTTGAAAGACCCCTGGCGGAAATCCCGCCTCCTGAAAGATCCGCTCCAGGGTCAAAGCCGATTGGGGCACGTTGGAAGCATGTTTGAGCAGAAGGGTATTGCCCGCCATCAGGGCTGGGGCGGCACAGCGAAACACCTGCCAAAAGGGAAAGTTCCAGGGCATCACTGCCAAAATCACCCCCAGCGGCTGGTAGCGGATCCCGCTGCGGCTGGCAAAGTGCTCCGCACCGGTGGCATTCGCGTAAGCGTTGCGTAGCA
>NZ_JANSHQ010000311.1:0-2728 GCF_047461715.1 Synechococcus sp. R8-2
GGCGGAGTGCCAGGGCAACCGGCAGGCAAGGTGGCCGTTTTGGTTTGGGGAATGGTGGTGGCCACACAGATGTCGGTTTTACATGCAGGAGTCCAGTCTGTCCAGATGGGATCGCAGTTAAGGGGGGCTGCGCAGTACTGCTGGTTGGGTGCCAGAGGTTTAGTCTGATCCGGCTGGCAAGGTTGGTTGACCGGCTTCAGCGGCTTCAGGTAGCGCAGGTCGTAGTTTTCCAGCGGCTGCCCATCTCCCTGGGTTGTGAAGCGGACAAAGGCATTGCCCATGTTCTCGTAGGTTTGGATCTCCACCAGGTAGGGAGAAGGCCGAGTGTAGTCGGTAACGCACTGCAGCTCCAGCCGGAAACTCACACGGTTATCGGCGCTATCCGACCAAGCTTCGACACCAACAGCCTCATCCTCCGACAGCCCTCCTATACGAGTGCCCGCATTGCGATAGAAGCCTCTAAAAGCTGGCTCTTCCTCATCTGGGTTAGGAGTGTAGTTGGGGTTTCTGCGAATGATGAGTCGGCCCCCATCGTCGGTGTTGAGGTTGTAGGTGGCAACACCCGGCCAACGGGGATACAGCTCCCCTACCCAGCGCACTACAAAAAAGTCATTACCATAGTTGTTGCCACTTCCCCATGACTTCTCTCTGCGCCGCCAGCAGGAGCGCCAGAAGCCTATGTTGCCCCTGTCTATGTCTGGAGCATCAGCGGGAAGTTGAGGCGGATTCATATCCGGCTCACTGCATCTTGGCATCCACAAAAAGTCAGCCTTGGGAAGAGTGGGTCGATCATTCAGCTCTCTACCCCACCAGGGCCAGAGGAAGGGGGAGTTGGTGTTTATATATTCCTGGTTGGCAAACAGGTAGTAGAACCCACCCCAAACCGGCAGATTGGTACCGCTGACCCAGCGGGCAAAACTATTATTTGGATTTGGAGGATCTCCTGGACTACCTGGCTGCCAGCCGGAAACCTGGCCATCTTTATCTGTTTCCAAAGCGTCCCGAATGCAGGGCCACCACCGTGAGGCTCGCTCGTCGTATGGAGTGTTCCAATCACCTGAGGGATCGCACTTTGGTCCTCCCTGGTCTTCTTCTCTCATGAAGGATTGATTTGGAACGCCAAGCCTCCAATGCTGATCAGGATAGATTGGATCCGGCCAGCGCACTGCCCGCAGGTAGGGCAGGTTAGCATCTGGAGCCCTCAGAAGCTCAGAGACTTCAACGTCGGTGTCGGTGTCCCCAAACCCTGTGTTGCGGTTGTACTGGTTCTGCGGGCTGGTCGGGCTGGTTATCCAGCCGTTGTAGTACTCGGCCAACAGGCCACCGCCTCCTTC
This sequence comes from Synechococcus sp. R8-2, assembly GCF_047461715.1. Taxonomy (NCBI): domain Bacteria; kingdom Bacillati; phylum Cyanobacteriota; class Cyanophyceae; order Synechococcales; family Synechococcaceae; genus Synechococcus; species Synechococcus sp. R8-2. The sequence goes on from NZ_JANSHQ010000311.1 coordinate 1,335, forward strand.
CATTTCAGGCGGTCGGCAAGGCTGGAGGGAAGCTATCAGCAGCCAGCGGGAGGTGTCCAGCACCGGGTTGCCCAAAGCCGAGATGCGCACTCCAAAGTCGGCATAGCCTGGATTCCTGAGATCGGGTGAGCCCCTGTCGGGTGCCCGCAGAAGTCGCACCTCCGGCACGCCACCGCCTGCTGTCCTGTCAGCGTTATTTGAGCTCGGGTCGGCACTGTCGCGGCGGGCAAAGATGGTGTCGCGGGCGAAGACCTCCGGCCAGCCTGGCTGCCGCACGTGGTTGCCCAAATTCTGCGCCCCGTTGGTGTTGTCGAAGCGGAGGACACCAGCGCCGCCTCTGTTGGGATCCGGAGCCGGCCAGTTGTTGCCTCGGATCACCAGCGCTTGGTTGAGGAAAGAAGTGTTGGCTCCTAGGTTTGGCCCGCTGCAGCCGTAGTGTTCGTTGCGGCGAGGAGCCGAGGCTCGTTGTGGGCTGCCCTGGTAGTTCCGGTCAGCCACAAAGCTGCTGCCGCCGCCGTTGAGCGTAGCATCCTGCACAAAGCCGTCGTCGATGCTGCCGTCGCAGAAATCGGCAGAGAGGATGTTCACCGAGTCGCCCAACACGTCGCTCGGCCGCCAGAGATCCTGCGCCGCCCGGGCAAAGCGCCGGTCTTCATTGGATCGCAGCCGCCCGTAGAAGTTGCTGTAGAGGCCATCTGCTCCGAAGTTAAGAAGAGTTGTGAACTCCTCCAGCCGCTGCCCGTTCCTCGTCTGGTGCAGGTTAAAGTCCCCTTGGATGTAAACGGGGTTGTCGGAAACGAAGGAGAGGCCAAAAATCGCGTCATCAGGGTTGAACCCGCCGCGGGCCAGCACCGCCCCGTTGCGCAGCCGGAAGCCGTAGGGCCGCCGATCCGGATCGGCATAGTAGTCCACCGGTTTGGGGCTGAGTCCACCCGGATTGGAAACAGGGGGATCCCAGACCGTTTGGTTGTTAGCCGTGCCGCGACCTGGCTGACCGGCGTTCATAATACCGGCGCTGCCCAAGTCACCGCGGGCATTTCCGTTGCGCCAGTTGGTTAGGTAGTTATTAAAAGCGCCCAAGGGTGGGCGGGCAATGGCATCTTCCCGCACGGCATCTTCCCGGAAGGCGTAGAAAATCCCCCCTTCTCGGTTCTCGCCAATGCCGGCAGGCAGCCAAGTGTCCCCGTTAATCAACCCCCTGGCCTGTCCGTTGACGTTGTTGGTCAGCAGGGCCAGGTCGATGTTGAGGGCCCGCACCGCCATCGCCTCGCGGCCATCGTAGAAGACGGAATCTTTGAAGGGCACGCGGTAGCACTGGTTGCCAATCCGAATGAGATCAAATTGGTTGCTATTGGGGCCAGCAGCAGTGCAATTGGCTGGGGCATGGGGCAAAG
>NZ_JANSHQ010000312.1:0-2077 GCF_047461715.1 Synechococcus sp. R8-2
CAGTCAGGGCCGGGTAGTTTACTCGAGAGCGGCTTACCCACACCACATCAGGAGCCACATTGTTATCTTCGGCAAAAATCACTCCCGGAGCAGTGTTGGCCAATCTCAGGCCCGTTTTCTCACTCTATTCGCCTTTCAAATTTCTTCTAAGATGCGAAACTGCACATGGTTAATGGCCAGCTCCCCAATTGAGGCTTGGTCGGTGTTGATCGTCTCGAAAGGGATCCCTTTGGCGATCTCGGCATGGGTCCAGGGCAAGCCCATGAAGTAGCGCTGCGAATAGGGGCGCTCCCCCCGATCGTCGGGGTTCGACTCCATCGGCACCCAACCCCAGCCGGGCAGATAAAACTCAATCCACACGTGGTTGTACTGGGGAAACAGCGGGATCCCTTTCAGTTCTGGATGGGGAGGACATTTGTAGCGCCCCACCGTGCGGCAAGGGATTCCATTGAGGCGGGCCAAAGCCAACAGCACCCCCACATATTCGCCACAAGAACCGGAGCCACGCCGCAAAACCTCATCCGGCGGATCGATGCGAGAGGTGACCCGGTAGGAGAGCTTGTCGTAAACATAGGCCCGGATATTGAGCATTTTGCGCAGCAAGTTGGTCTCGCTGCCAACGGCCAGCCGCGCTGCCTCTCGGACAATCGAGGTGTCCATGGCCAGGTAGTCATCGTCCACCAAGTAGCGATCCCGCAGCTCCCTGGGCAAAACGGCAGCCTCTACATCCAGTGGATCGATGCAGTACTTGATACTGTAGAGATCCAGCACCGCCCGCCAGCCAAACAAGCGCACCTCATGGGCCCCCAGGGATCCCAGCGAAAACACCGCCACCTGTTGGCCAGATTGCTCTTCCACTTCAAACGGCAGACCTACCCAGTGCAGGCTGCGCACCCGTTGGCGAAGGCTGTTGCAGGGCAAGGCAATTCGCCAGACCAAATCGGGCAGGAAGCGCGGCTCTTCTTGGGCAATTTCTTCCACATAGGTCAGCTCCACCCGATAGCCGTGGGAGAGGGTGTAGGTGGCGCGTTCCCCCAGACACTGGGGCTGAAAAACTACCGGACAGGCAATGGGGGAATCCTCGGCCTCGGTTCCACCGCCGCCAGAGGGGTCGGGGGAGCTAGGGGGATCCAAAGGCCGCAGGCGTAGGGGGGCCACCCAGGTTTTATCGCGCAGGGCCACCGACAAGGGATCCGGAGCGTTGGGGTTGTCGTGGATGTAGGCTTCTTCGTGGGCATAGGCCACCCAGAGTTGCCCCCGCCAATGGGCCAAGCCTGTCGGCCCAGGAGAAGGGGTGAGGATACGGGCCAGTTCTCGCCCGGTCTGGCGCTCCAGCACGTAGATCGTCTCTTCCACCCGATCGCTCACCCAGAGGTAGTCTCCCTGCACCGCAATCTGTTCTCGGCCAACCCCAGGGGCGGGCATCTCCTGCACAATAAGGCCACGGCTGGGATCCAGTTGCAGGATTTTTCCCCGTCGGTAGCAGGTGGCATAGAGGTAGCGGTTTCCCGTGTGGGGATCGCTCCAGAGGGCGATCCCTTCGATAGGGTAGGGGCACCTACACACTGGAAAGGCTTCCAGGGATCCCGGTTGCTGCAGAGCGGACATGGGAATGCGCAAGATTTGCCCCTCTTGCTCCCGACTGAGCCAAATCCACGCTTGATCCCCTTCTGACTCTACCCACAAACCGTAAGCGCCTTGGAAAGAATGGACATGGTGGGGGTTGAGCAGCAGGGTGTTGTGCTCTTGAATTTCCACCAAATAGCCCCTCACCCGATCCAAGCCCAACAGGCGATCTCCCCAGGTGGCCAAACCTTCCAAAGCAACCAGCCCCAGAGGTTGCAGAGGGGCCACAGTTCCCTGTTGCCGCCCAGATGGAGGCCACCAAGCAGGCTGGGATCCTCTTGCCGTGGAACCTAGATTTTTCAGAGCACCCAGATCATTTGCCGGATGGATGGCAACCATGAAGGCTTCCTTGCCTATGGATGAAGTTGACATGCTGGCGCGATCTGCACCAAGGCGGTACGACTGTCCAATATTTACTGTCCAACATTATTATGATGCGCCTCTTTTCAAC
>NZ_JANSHQ010000313.1:0-6110 GCF_047461715.1 Synechococcus sp. R8-2
TCATTTCAAGTTAGATTAAGACGCTTCCTATTCGCTCGGCAGTGAGGAGCTGGGAAGCAAGACAACGGAACAGTTTTATTCCCTCTTAAATGACTATAAACTAGGACACTGCATCCACACCTAAGACGTTGAACGCACAGGGCCGGAAGGCTTTTCTCCGTAGCTTAGGCGTTTCACCCTAACCTGAAATGACCATAACTTAACTCACATTGATCATTACTGAGCATTTGATCACTACATTGTTAATGATTGCCCTATGATTGCCCTTGTTCCCAATTGTTCTTGAGCCCACTCAGTCGGGCATGAGGGCGTGGGCGCGCTTGCCACCATTGGGGTAGAGAAGGGCCCGCTTGGGGCCGTGGATGGGATCTTCGACAATGATCGTCTGGTCGCGGCTGGCCCCCAGAGAAACAATGGCAATCGGCACCTGCATCAACTGCGCCAAAAACTTCAGGTAATCGTGGGCTTCGGGGGGCAAGTCTTGGATGGAGCGGCAATCTTTGGTGGAACATTTCCAGCCCGGCAGGGTTTCGTAGATGGGTTTGCACTGGGCGAAAACCCGGGCATCGCTGGGAAAGTGACGAATTTCCCGCCCCTGGTACTCGTAGGCCACGCACACCTTGATCTCATCCAAGCCATCCAGCACATCCAGCTTGGTGATGGCCAGGCAGTCTAGGCCATTGATTCGCACCGCGTAGCGCCCAATTACCCCGTCAAACCAGCCGCAGCGCCGTTGTCGCCCTGTGGTGGTGCCAAATTCAGCACCGGTTGCCCCCAGGTACGCCCCGATCTCGTCTTTGAGCTCGGTGGGGAAAGGGCCTTCGCCAACGCGGGTGGTGTAGGCTTTGGCCACCCCGATCACCCGGTCAATGCTGGTGGGGCCGATCCCAGCGCCAATACAAGCGCCACCGGCAATGGGATGGGAGGAGGTGACGTAGGGGTAGGTGCCGTAGTCGAGATCCAACAGGGTGCCTTGAGCCCCTTCAAACAGGATGTTCTCCCGATCTTCGATGGCTTGGGTGAGAAGCAGAGCAGCGTCGGTAACATAGGGGCGCAGCCGCTCGGCATAGGCCAGGTATTGCTCGATAATTGGCTCGGGATCCAAGGGCGGCAAGTTATAGATCTTTTCCAGCAAGACATTTTTGTAGGGAATGGCCCAACTGAGGCGCTCCCGCAGCTGGTCAGGGTACATCAAGTCCACGACGCGAATGCCCATGCGCTCGGCCTTGTCGGCATAGGTGGGGCCAATGCCCCGGCCGGTGGTGCCCAGCCGGTAAATGCCACGCCGCTCCTCTTCTGCGATGTCAATGACCCGGTGGTAGGGCAGGGTGACGTGGGCCGTTTCGGCAATGAACAGGTTGTCGGTGGAAATGCCCAATTGATGCAGTTGGTCGATCTCGGCCAGCAGAACCTCGGGATCGATCACCGTGCCGCTGGCGATGATGCAGCGTTTGTCGGGGTAGAGAATGCCAGAGGGGATCAAGTGTAGCTTGAAGGTTTGGCCCCCCACCACCAGGGTATGCCCTGCATTCACCCCACCTTGATAGCGGACGACCACATGGGCCTTTTCACTGAGGAGGTCGGTGATCTTCCCTTTTCCTTCATCGCCCCACTGGGCACCGACAACCACGACGTTTGCCAAGAGCTTCTCCTACAGTCCGTAGATGGCACAAAAAATCCCCTTTGCGGGAGTTGCTGCACTAATCTACCGCATCGCTCCGGGCGATGTTGAGAGATCAGGACAAAAAGATTAACAATCGATTAACTTTTCTCCGGCAGGGGACAACGTGGAGATGGGCGGGATCCCCGAACCCTCTGGCAAGCCAACAGAGATTCCCCAGTTGCCCTCGCCTTCAGCTCCCCGGCTTGAACAGGCCAATGGCCGTGACCTGGTTGGATCCCACCTCAAAGGCAAAGGCCAGGCCCAGGGCATCGTAGTTGACGTAGTAGCGGTCGTCGCGCAGATATTCTCGGCTTCCCTTGGGATAGGGTACCACCTCGTTGTAGCCGTTCTCGCCGGGCCCGCCGTAAACGGCGATCACTTCCGAATAGGTGGAGCCGATGCGGATCCCTTCGCCGGTCATGGCTTCCGGGTGGGTGGTGTAGATGCGGTTGGCGAAAAAGCTATCCACAATGCCCGGATGACGGTAGGTGAAGAGGATGTAGTCTTGTAGGTAAAAGATCTTCAAGTCGCTGTTGGGCTGAAACACATTGGCTCCAGAGGCCGCTGGGATCTGATCGACATTGCCCAGCAGGTGGGTATCCACGTTGCGGGTATCCATACCCAGCTCAAAGCGACCGACTCGACCCTCTTGCACCAGCACTGTAGGCCGTGGGGGCAGGGCAGGTCGCCGGGGGGGCAAGGCCAGCGCTTGCAGGCCGGCATTCAGCCAAGCATTGTCATCTCCTTCCACGGTCTGCAAGGGCACCAGACCCCGCTCCAAAGAGCGACCATCCCCTGTCTTCCAGGTGGCCACGGCCAGTTCCACCGCCGCGCCGGAGGGAAGGGCAAAGAAGCGGGTTTGTCGCTCGCTGCCTTGGGTGGGCTGTCCCAAGATAAGGGTGCTACCGCTGGATCCCAACTGGGCAGCCAAGAGGGTGGCCCCCTGGCGGGTGTTACCATCCACGAGAACGGCCAACGGGATCCCGGCGGCAATGGGCAGATTTTCGCTGTTCCAGAGGGTGGGCTGCCCGAATCGGTCTTCGGTAATCAGCAGCGGCTGGACGGAGCGGGGCAGAAATAGGCGCGCCACATCGGCCACCACTTGGGGGTCGTAGCCCACCGAGCCGCGCAGGTCGAGGACAATGCCCTGGCTGTAGTCTTGGGTGTAGAGGGTTTGGCGGATTTGCTGAGCTGTGGCCGGGGTGAGATCCGGCACTGCCAAATAAACCTGGCGCGGGCCGATCCCGCGGGCTTGTACGGGAGGACGGGGACGGTTGAGCAAGTCCTTGAAAGCTTGCGGATCCCAGAAGCGATCGGCGGGATCCCCATACTCCCGCAGGATCTCTTGAATGAACTCGTACTCCACCTCAATAGAGGGGCGGGGATCCCCGTAGCTTCGGGCCAACAGGCGGGTGTAGAGGTCGTTGTAACTAACCGCAGCAGCTTGGTTGCCTGCACCCAAGGACTCGTTGATGAACAATCCCACCAGATGGCGGAGATCCAGCCCGACCGGCTCACGGGGAGGGGAAGGGGCTGCCGGGATCCCTGGATCGGGAAACGAACCTTGGGGATCCGAGGGCATGATGGGCACAGGAGGCAAGGCCGATTGGCCCACAGCGCTGCCGGGCGAGATCCCGGCGATCAGGGTGAGGATCCCCCAAGCCCCAAGTACGCGCGCAAATCCCTTCATGGCAGCCTGCCCTCTTGCAGATGTTGCGAATAGGATAAACCCTAAACGCTCCCCTTTGCCACTGCCAGCAGTGGTAGATATCTATTTTTTGCGACTTGGAACACTAGGGGCTGCGCCCCCTTGCTTTTGAAGGAAATGCCCTCAGCCAGAAAATCCCCAGCGCATTCACTTGCCTTTTTTGTCCTTTTTGTTCGGCTTGGGCTTTTCTGCTGCCGGGATCTCTGTAGCGGTCTCTGCCGCTTTCTCCTCAACTGGGAGCGTTGCCTCTGCCGCAGAGGCTGAGACGGTTTCAGCAGGGGATGCTTCTACAGCCTTTTCTGTAGCTGGCTCGGCTTCCGCAGCTGCAGCTTCTCCATCCGTTTCCGCCCCCGTAGCCGTCTCTGATGAGGATTCAACGGCCTCAGGGATCCCAGATACCTCTGCTTCTGGCCCATCGGCCTCAAACTCGGCCTCTGGCACTTCAACCTTCTCCTCCGAGACTGCCAAAGAAGTGGGCGCCTGGGTTGGATTCCCCTCGCTATCGACCCAGTTGACCGTAGTTTGCGACTTCAGCCAGGCCATCACCTTGTCGGTCAGCAAGCCTTCATAGACGGCTTGGCGTACTCGTTCCCGATCCAGCTTTTGGCCTTGCTGGGCATAGGCCGCCATCACCTCTTCCACCTCCACGTCCAACTCCGTGGAACCTACGGCAATTTGCTCTTGCCGAACGATGGCGCTCAGGGCCAAGGTGCGCCGCAGCCGGTCGATGGCTTCGGGTCGGTGGCGCTCTTTCAACTGGTTAAGGGTTTCGGGAGGCAACTCGGACAAGAACTTACGGAGCTCCCCCGGCTTGATGCCTTCCTGCCGCAGGGCCTGGAGACTCTGGGCCAGCAGTTGTGTCGTTTCTTGTTCGATGAGGGTTTCCGGCAAATCCACCTCAGTAGTCTCCAAGATGGCGTTGAGGATGGCGGTTTCCAGGTTCTCCTCAGATTGTGTCAGGGCATCCTGTTCGAGGCGCTTTTGCAAGTGCTCCCGCAGTTCGGCCACCGTTTGAAAGCTGCTGATCTCTTGCACAAAGGCATCATCCAATTCGGGCAGCTCTTTGGCCTTGATCTCCCTCAGGCAGACAGTGAAGGTAACCGTTTTCCCGGCCAACTCTTTTCTGAAGTAGTCGTCGGGGAAGGTGGCTGCGATCTCCTTGGTTTCGTCGAGCTGCATGCCCACGATGCCCGCCACAAAACCGGGGATGAAGTTGTCTTCCTTGAGTTCCAGCTGGAAGTCCTGGGTGGTCATCTCGTCGAGGGGATTGCCTTCTGCATCGCGGGCCTCAAAATCGATCACCACCACATCCCCCAACTGAGCAGGCCGATCTTCTACCGGCAAGAGGGTGGCCCGCTGATCCCGCCATCGGTCGATGAGCTGGTCAATTTGCTCAGGCTTGACGTCAACACGGGTTGCCGTAACGGTCAGCCCTTTGTATTGGCCAACGCGGGCTTCGGGGTACACCTCAACATATCCCGAGAAGCTGAAGTCTGCTTCGGGGTTGAACTGAGCCAAGAGCTGCCCCACCTCATCATCCAGCTCGAACCGGCTAATGGGAGTGAGCCGAGCTTCCTTGAAAGCCTGTTGAATGGCCTCGCTGATCAGGTCATCGACAGCACTGGCCAGGATGCGCTCGCGGCCCACCTGCCGCACAACGAGGTTGCGGGGGGCCTTGCCCTTGCGGAATCCCGGAATCTGGATATTCTGCTCCAGTTGACGCAAGGTTTTTTCGTAGGAGCGCTTCACCCGGTCGGCTTCTACCACGATTTTGAGACCGACCCGGCTGCCAGGGCGTTTTTCTTGGATAACCTGCATAGGAAGTATGAGCTAGGGAGAGGGGCAAGTAGAAGTTCAATTCTACCTCAACGGCCTGTGGGTCAACCTGGGGATTTTAGGCAGGGGATCCCTCGGTGGCCACTTCTTTCACATCCTGGATGTCCTCTTGGGGTTCGGCACGCTTGCTGGGGGGCAGTTGCTTCACTTTGGCTTCCAGCTCCACCACCATTTCCTTGAGTTCGGTGATGGTGACCTCCTTCTCCTGCAGTTGCCGATTTTTTTCCCGGGCTTCGATGCTGAACTGTACGCGCATCCAGAGGCTATACAGCCAGGCGAGGGCGGCCCCAATCCCAGCAGCAGCCAGAAGTTCCATCACCAGAGGGCTTTCGATGCTGACGCCAGGGGCAAAGGTAATCGTGACTGGGGTGGCGTTTTGCATGGCGAAGAGAGCGATTCCTAGGAGAGCCGAGAACAGGATCAGGTAGTTGAACAGTCGCATAATTTTCTCCTCTTGTCTCCTCTTGAGAGGGATCCACTACGGCTTGCCAGCACCAGGATACTCATAAACGGGGATCGGTTTCTTAGAAAAACCAGCCATAGCTGTGTAAGCCTTTGCCCAGAAAGTTGACCCCCAGGTAACATACCCAAACCACTCCAAAACCCAAGCTGGCCAAGAGGGCGGGGCGTCTGCCTTGCCAGCCTTTGGTGATGCGGGCGTGCAAATAGGCGGCAAAGACCAACCAGGTAATTAAAGCCCAGGTTTCTTTCGGATCCCAGCTCCAGTAGGTACCCCAGGCTTCGTTGGCCCAAACGGCGCCGGCAATAATGCCGATGGTGAGCAGGGGGAACCCCAGCCCGATCAGCCGGTAGCTGGTGTTGTCCAAGATTTCTGCCAGGCTCAGCCGTTGCCAGGGGATCCCTTCGGGGGCCGGTTGGGGGGGGAGTTCAGCGGACGAGGGG